>CADBLW010000144.1 GCA_902795625.1 uncultured Lachnospiraceae bacterium
CATTTAAAATCCTCGATAAAATACCGGAGAAGAAAAGAGGAACCGGTGCGATAGTATGTATGTGCTCTGCCCCGGGGGCTCTTAGAGAAAACATTTTACAGATACCTTGCTGGTTTGTTTAATCGCAAGATACTTGAGTAAGAAACTTCCCTCAAATGGAGTTACAAAACGAACAAACAGAAAACGGATATGAAAAAAAGCAGATGCCCTGTTAGGGAGCATCTGCTTTCTTTAGTATTTCTGCCTTCTTTATTCCGTGGCTTCGGTAGGAGCTGCGGGCTCTTTCTCAGGGGCGTTGATCAACCCGTGGTACAGGGCTGCGAGCGCGGCTGCGAGGAGTACGCCGCCGATGATGTCGGTGAACCAGTGGACACCGCAGGCGAGTCGGCCGACGGTGACTACCGCTGCGACGGCGACACATACTGCTGTGAGTGCGAAGCGTTGCCCGGCGGAGCGGACGCGGCGCGCGATCTGCATCACGGCGGTTGCCATCACGAAGATGAGCATCAGCGTGTGTGAGGACGGGTAGGATGCCTCAAGGACTCCCTCGTCCCACGGGTATTTCGGCCGGTAGTTGAACGGAAGCTTGTCGAAGAGCACGTAAAATACAAGCATCACCGCGTAGCCGATCCCGAGCAGGATGATGTCGCGGTCAACCTTGAACAGCGACTTGCGGTGTACAAGCTGGGACAGGCCGAGCAGTCCGAAAAATGCCACGACCAGCCAGGTCAGATAGCCGAGGATCTCGGTCAGCTTGTAGATCGTTTTGTGCGCGCCGAACAGTTCGTTCACGGCCTTGTTGACGGACGCGAAGCCGACATTTGAGGCCGCTGCGCCGATGGGCTTAACATCCACATAGCAGATGAGCAGCGTGAACACGAGAAATGCTGCCAGCAGCACAAGGCCGGGTACTATTTTACGAATGGATTTCATATGTAACTCTCCTCAAACGGGGTCGGCCGTGCGTTTCCGGAATATCGTTCGGAAGCTGCTTCCAACGCCCTTATTTTCCGAAATCATTTCTTCCCGATCCCTGCGGCCCTGCGCACGCAGAGGAACAATCCGCCAAGGACGAGAATGAAAATGCAGAACACGAGGATGATCAGGATCGCGGGGACGACCATCATCAGCTGCGGCTTGTGAATGCCGTAGTGGATGAACTGAAAATACACGATTTCCGCGATGAAGCCCACCAGCGCGACGATCCCGAGATTTCCGAACAGAAAACGAAGGTCGGTACGGAAGCGCGAGCGGAGCAGATACATCGCCGAGTCCGCGATCAGCAGGATCCCGGGGATGATGAGCGCCATGGTGTCGATGACATTTTCATCGACCGCGACGTCGGTGTCGACGCCGGCCTCCTTGATCCCGTACAAAAGCAATGCAACGCCGCACGCGGCGGACAGAATGGCGAAAACGATGTTTATGGTGCGTTCTTTCATGGAAAATGCATCCTTTGCTTATTTGGTCTCGGACTGGTCTTCCGGTGTAAACGTGAGCGGGTTGGACTCCCGGAGCGTCATCGTATCGTCGATCGGCATTGCCACGGAGATGACGTCGCCCTCCTTCAGAGATACGGCCGGCAGGAACAGCTCAGTTCCGGAGACCACGATGGTCTCGCGGTGCCTTGTTCCGTTGATGTAGACATCGGTATACGGCGTAAAATGAGCCCCTGTCACCTGCAGATAGTAGTCGTCATTTGCCGCGTTGTAGATCGCGTGGTAGGAGGACAACGTGACCGGGTGGAAGCCGAAGGTCATCTGCGTCGGCTCGTACGGTTCCTGGTCTTCCCAGAGGTACTGCTCACCGTAGAGCATGTCATAGGAGAGCAGCTGCAGCTCCGAAAGGTAATCCGGAGATTCGTCGAGAGCCATATGGGTCTGGTGCAGCTTGGTGATCAGGCCGGTGTGGTAGCCGAGGCGATCCATGACATAGGCACTCAGCTGGTAAGCCTCGAGATCGCGGTGCTCCACCGGAAGATCGAAGTTGGTCCAGATCGTGTATTCCGTCTGCAGGAGGCCGCCCTCGTTGAGGTTGTCCGCGGTAAAATTAAACCCGGGCAGGTGATCTCCGTACAGCACGAGCATCGTCGGCGTGTCGCTGTTCCGGAAATGCTCGATCAGACGGGCAATGAGCTCGTCCATCTCATGCAGCTGGTTGATGTAATACTTGAGACCGTTGATGGTGTCATCGCCGTAGGCGTCCATGACATCGGTGAGCTCAATGGCATTTTCCAAAATGTCCTCGTCGGGGTATTTTCCGTGGCCCTGGACGGACACGGTGAAAACGAGGTCGCTGCCCGGCGTGGAGTCGAGCGCTGTGAGGATCTCGTCGTAGAGGACGGAGTCGCGCGCCCAGCCGAGCTCGTTGCGCTCGATATTTTCCATCATCTCGATCGAATCGTAGTCGTCAAAGCCGAGGTTCGAGTAGACGATGTGGCGGCTGTAGAA
>CADBLW010000145.1 GCA_902795625.1 uncultured Lachnospiraceae bacterium
CGGAGCACGGGTATTACCGGCTGTTCACCTGCATGTTCCTGCATTACGGCATCGACCATGTGGGCGGCAACATGATCGCCCTGTACGCGCTGGGCAGCGAGCTTGAGCGGCATATGTTCCGCGTCCGCTACGTCATTCTCTACCTCGTGTCCGGTCTCGGGGCGTCGGTCGTGTCCTGCGTGTACTACCATTATTTTACGGATATCGACCCGTACTCGGCGGGCGCGTCGGGCGCGATCTACGGATTGATGGGCGCGTTCTTCATGATGCTGATCATGCATCCCGAGCAGCGGCAGAGAAACAACGCGACGCGAGTGGTGATCTTCGTCGCATACCTGATCTACAGCTTTGTCGGCGCAGACGGCAACGTCAACCTCGCCGCGCACTTCGGCGGCCTCGTGTTCGGCGCGATCCTGTACCCGATCCTCGAGAAACTGCGCACGAAGCGGCTTCGTCAGTGGGACCGGAAGAGGATGTGACAGTGCCGGAACACGGCGAAGGCAGGAGGGTGCGGTCATAGCATCAGCGAAGATGCGCTGCACCGGGAGCGATGCAGCAGCAACGGAAAGCGGAGGAGAGAGCGGCAATGTTTCGCATGTGGATCAAACTATGGAAAGATAACCGCCTTGTGAAGGACATGACCGTGGAAAATGCGGACCCGGTCAACCGCACGAAGAAGGTGTTTGACGCGGTTGAGCGCGCGTGTTCGGAGTGGAATCTTCCCAAACCGATCTGGCTTCAGAACAATCTGAAGGAATTTAAGAAAAGCGCCAGAACGCGCTTCGGCTCCGACTCATTTATCGAAGCGATCGATTTTGACTGGTTCGAGCTGCACGTGATCGAGGAGGACTGCTGATCCTGCGAGGAAGGCGTGCCGCGGCAAATGAGGGGCGAAAGGACCTCAGCGTCGGTGTGGACTTTCACGGCGCGATGTGGTATAATGATAAGACACGAATGAGACCGGGGAAAGGAGCAAGGCATGGCATATATAGCGCTGTATCGCAAATTCCGTCCGTCCACATTTGACGAAGTCAAAGGCCAGGACGCGATCGTCACAACGCTGCGGAACCAGCTGAGGACAGGCCGGATCGGCCATGCGTACTGCTTCAACGGGACGCGGGGAACCGGCAAGACTTCGGTGGCGAAGATCCTGGCGAAGGCGATCAACTGTGAGAACCCCGTGGACGGCAACCCGTGCAACGAATGCGCGATGTGCAGGGCGATCAACGACGGAAGCTCCATGAATGTCGTCGAGCTCGACGCGGCGTCCAACAACGGCGTTGCGAACATCCGCGAGATCGTGGACGAGGTTCGGTACTACCCGACCGAAGGCAAATACAAGGTATATATCATCGATGAGGTTCACATGCTCTCGACAGGAGCATTTAACGCGCTGTTGAAGACGCTCGAGGAACCGCCGTCGTATGTGGTGTTCATTCTGGCGACGACAGAGGTACACGCGATCCCGATCACGATCCTCTCGCGCTGCCAGCGATACGATTTCAAGCGCATCCGCGTCGAGACCATCACGGACCGGCTGCTGGAGCTGTGCGACAAGGAAGAGATCGCGACGGAAGAAAAGGCGATGCGCTATGTGGCGCGGCTTGCGGACGGATCGATGCGAGACGCCCTGTCCCTTCTGGAGAGATGCGTTTCCTACTACGCGGGACAGGAGCTGACCTACGACCGCATACTGGAGGTGCTCGGCACTGTCGATGTGGAGACATTTGCCCTGGCGCTCCGGTATATTCACGACGGTAAGATCCCGAAGATCATCCGCCTGCTGGACGAGATGACGGTCGCGGGACGGGAGCTTCCGAGGTTCATCGTCGATCTGACATGGTATCTGCGAAACCTCTTGCTCGCCCAGTCCGGCGAGGACCTGAGCGAGGCGCTGGAGATGTCCGGCGAGCAGATGAAGCTTTTGGCACACGAGGCCAAGGTTTACGCGCCGGAGGAGCTGATGCGCTACATCTCCGTGCTGTGCGAGCTGACCAACCGCCTGCGCCACGAGTCGCAGAAGCGGGTGCTCATCGAGATGACGGTGGTGCGCCTGTGCAGGCCTCAG
>CADBLW010000146.1 GCA_902795625.1 uncultured Lachnospiraceae bacterium
CCTCGTGTTCCGGCGTCATGTTTTTTTACTTCAATCCCGGTTGCCCGGGCAGTTTCCGTCTTCGATCATCTGGCGTAAACCTTTTCCAGTTTTACGATCCACTCGCCGTGCAGCTGTCCGCCCATTCTCGATCCGAGGGTGATCTCAACCGTACCGCTCCACGGCTCGCCGAGAACCGCGAACTCACGGTCGATCGTGCCGGTCCACTTCTGCTCATTTTCCGTCGTGAGATCTTCCCACTTGATGTCGGGGTTGACGCCGAAGACAATCTCCATCTCTTTGTTCATCAGCACAAGCTGCTGTTTGAAATTGTCGATGTTCTCGCCGCCGTAATCATAACCGACTCCGGTGATCTTGACCATGCCCGATAAAACTGTATCGGCAGTTTTGCAGAAACCGTACTCCAGATCAAACTTGAACGGGCTCATATCCGCGCCGATATGATACTCGACTTTCCATATTTCGAGCCCGTCCGGCGCAGTGAACTTTTCGAGATCGTACGGGACACTTCCCGCAGGAACAAGTTTCACCTGCGCGGGATATGCCGCAACATACTGATCGGCGAATGTTTCGGGGCTTCCGTAGAAATCAATATTCCCGATATTGCCGTCGAACATTTCATTCGGTGTGAACGGGATTTCCGCAAGCTGCGACTCGTGGAACGTGTTGGTCTTGATATCGTTCCTGTCGCGCCGTTCCACCATAACCTCGAACATGATCCGGCATGTCTCTCCTTCGTCAATAACATTACGGTAGAAACGATACTCTACCTGAGAATAATCCAGCGCAAGATACAAGTAGTTCGGCTCATCGCTCTTCAGGTAATCATCGGTTGTGATATTGAGCAGCACCTCCGCGATTGGTTCGGAATACACCTCCTTCACGATGCGCCGGATGTTCTCCAGCGTTTCCGCGTCTTTTGCATTGACATTGCAGAAATCAACGCTTACGGCATTCTCATTGCAAAACTGGTCTGTCTCCGTTGTATACAGGATCCCGAACCGCATCGTTGTACCGGTAAACAGATCAATACTGTCGATCGTCCCCGTTTCGCGATAATCAAACCCTTCCGTGTACTTTACCGCCCACCTCGGGCCGTTCTGTGTTGCAACGAACCAGGTACCCTGTTCATCATAATAATCAAAAAACTCTCCTTCGTTCGCGGTAATCCAGCTGTCTTCTTTCAGCGCCGGGAACACCGTCTCCCGCGGCTTGCTGATGTCCGTCCGAAGCAGCGTGATCTCCTCGCCGTTGTCCGGCACGGTTACTGTCTCCTCGGTCGTCTCCGGAAGATCGATCGTACCGAGATCCGTGGGCGCAGTCAGCGGCCATATGGTCTCTGCGCCGGCAGGCGTCGGTGTAGCCGTCGGGTCTCCGGACTCTCCGGGTGTCGGCGCAGCCGTCAAATCTCCGGACTCTCCCGGTGTCGGGGTTGCGTCTGTCGGGGCATCCGTCGGCGTTGCCTCCGAAGGTGTCACCGCCTCCGTGACCTTATCCTTATCCTTCTTTTTGTCGTCATCGTCACCGTCCTTGCCGCAGCCTGCCACCACAAGCGCAAGCACGACAACAAGCACGACGAGCCACAAATTCCGTCTCTTCATCGTCACTTCCCTCCCAGTTTTTCATTCCGCAGGACAGGCCGCGAATAGCGGCTGCTCCCGCAGTGCTTTCATGATACAACGACTGCAAGGATATTGCAATGTATTATTAAGTAATCAATTACAATATGACTGCGGCGTCTGCCCGAAACACTCATCCCGAATGATGTCCTGTTTCCCCCGGACGCAACAAGCGCGGCTCCCCGTGGGAAACCGCGCTCATGCTCCAAAGTGTCTCTTTCTGCGCTGTGGCAGGTTTTCTTTTCATTGCCGGTTAATTACCATCCGGCAGGTATTCGCTCGTTGCCGTTTCTTACAGCAGGTGTGCCCGGATCTCGTCGCCGCTCAGGGGGCTTAAGTACGCCGGAGCGATGTCAAACACGGTCTTGCAGCCGCTTACGCCCTCCGCGGAGAGTCTTGCGATCGCACGCGCATACGCAACGATGACGCTGGAGGTAAACTCCGGGTTGGAGTCGAGCTTCAGGCTGTACTCGATCACGTGCTTGTTTTCACCGTTCCAGCCGGTCTTGCCGGTGCGGATCACGAAGCCGCCGTGAGGGATGCCCGCGTGGTCGCGCTCAAGCTCCTCCTCGCTGATGAAGTGAACGGTCGTGTCATAGTCCGCAAAATAGTTGGGCATCGTCTTGATCGCCTGCTCCACCGCTGCCGCATCCGCGCCCTCCTCGAGAACTACGAAGCACTCTCTCGTGTGCTTCTCGCGTGTCGTCAGCTCAGGGTTGCTTCCGGAGCGGACAGCCTCGAGAGCTGCCTCCACCGGAATGGTGTACTGCTTGCCGTTCTTCACGCCGGGCACACGGCGGATCGCGTCAGAGTGACCCTGGGAAACACCCTTGCCCCAGAACGTGTAATCCTTGCCCTCCGGCAGGATGCAGTTTGCGTACAGACGGTTCAGTGAAAACATACCCGGGTCCCAGCCGCAGGAGATCAGGGCCACCTTGCCGGCTGCCTTCGCCGCTGCGTCAACATTCGCAAAATGCTCCGGGATCTTTGCGTGAGTGTCGAAGCTGTCCACAACGTTGAAAAGCTTCGCATACTCCGGCGTCTGCTTCGGAAGATCCGTCGCGCTGCCGCCGCAGATGATCATCACATCGATCTTATCCTTCCACTCCGCCACATCCGCCACGGATGCCACCGTAACGCCGGGCGTCAAAACCTTCACTGTCTGCGGATCGCGACGGGTGAACACCGCGACAAGCTCCATATCGGGATTCTGCTTGATCGCGCACTCTACGCCGCGGCCGAGATTTCCGTATCCGATGATACCAATTCCAGTCATTTCATTCGCCTCCAAAGAATAATGCGGACAACGGTTTTTGCCCGCTCACAGCACATAGGATACCACCGTTTTTCGCTTTTGTAAATACAAAATCAATACTTGTATACAAAGATACATTTTCCGTGTGCGAGTTATGCCGGAACGCAAAAAGGAACGCGGAATTCCTCCCGCGTTCCCCTTATCACTTCACTGTTGCCCGCGCGGTTCCCATGCCGTCACGGCACGGTTTCCCGCGTTCTTCGGTTCGCGTCCACACAGTTTCTCTGCCTTCGCGGCTTATTTCTTCACAAGCTCGCGCCCGGACTGCACCGTCCACTCGCCGTCGGATGTGCGCTCCGCGATCTCCACCATGCGGACCAGCAGATTGCTGTTCTTCTCGTACTCGAAAAATGTGTTGTACCGGTGCGTATCGTCGCCCGTGATGGACATCACGATGTTGACCAGACGGTCATCCTCGTCGTAGATCATATCCAGTCTGCAGTACGGGGTTCCCACGCCGATGTTCTCGTAGTAGTGGTACGTCAGCACCGCCTCCGGCTTGTCCTCCTCGCCGAAGATCAGCACGCGGTTGTCACCCTTCAGCACGAACTCGTACTCCTTGACGCGCTCGCCGTTCTGATCCGTCGCGATCCGGCAGCTGTCATACGGTGTCGCGCCCTCCTCACCGCGGAGGATGAACTCCTGAAGGTATACCATCTGTCCGTCCGCGTCATAGCCGTATGCCACAAAGTTCGGACCGTCAACGGTCGGGTTGACGAAGAGCTTCGTGCTGACGATCTCCGCATAGGAGATCTCGCGGAATTTGCGGTCGTTCCGTCCGTCGGAAAATGTATATTTCTTCCGGTACTCCTTGATTGCCTTCGCGTCATCCGCGGCCTTCTGCTCGACATATCCGTCGCCGGCTCCCGCGGTATGATTCTTCCAATAATCGTCGCGGATCGCGTCGCACAGCGATACCCAGTCATCCGCTACCAAAAGCTCCCGTCCGGGAACGATGCAGGACGCCGGGATCTGCTCCGTCGTCGATTCCTTGCGCATATATCCGTACTGTCTGTTCCGGTACTGAACCCGGTACCAGTCATCATCGCTGAACACGCTCGTATCCAGATCCAGCGCCACGAACTCTCCTACCTGCACGTCATCCAGCTTCAGCGAGTCCTCGTACGGCTCGGAATAAATGCTCGTTGCGCGCGTCACATACACCAGTCCGGTGAGCTGATACGTAACTTCGCTGCCCGGCGTCGGTGTCGGTTCCGCAGTCACCTCGGGCGTCGGTGTCGGCCACGAGGATGTCGGTGTCGGTTCCCCGCTCACCTCGGGTGTCGGCCACGAAGACGTCGGTGTCGGCTCCCCGCTCACCTCAGGCGTGGGCCACGCAGACGTCGGTGTCGGCCACAAAAAGCTCGTAGGCGTGGGTTCCTCCGTCAGCTCGGGAGTCGGCGTTTCCGTCGGAGACGGCTCCGGTGTGGGTGTCTCCGTAGGTGTCGGTTCCGGTGTCGGCGTATCCGTCGGAAGAGGCTCCGGCGTGGGAGTCTCCGTGGCGGTCGGCTCCGGAGTCGGAGTGTCCGTCGGCGGAGCCGTCACCGCGTGTGTCGGTGTCGGCGTCACTTCCTTCTCATCGCCGTTATCGGAAGACCACGGGAAACTGCAGGCAGTCATCGCGAGGACGACAACCGTACAGAGCGCGGTCAAAAGTATGTTGCGTAATCGTCTCATTCCTGCTCCTCTCCGCCTTTCGGCTCCTTAAGCCCGCGGTAATATTCGTGCACAAGACTCCGGAACCCAAGCGACTTGATGGTCTCATAGCGAAGGCGGTAATTGGCCTTCGTGTGCTTCCCCGTGCGGATGAAGCGGATGCACTCCACCATGTAGCGGTCGAGCTCAGCCAGCGTCTCCGACGTTGTAATGATCGGGAAGAACCACCTTGCCCAGGTCAGGTCGTTCTCGTTCCGGTTCTCGTAAAATTTGATATTGAAAACTGCTATGTATCGGCGGATCGCCTCCTCCGCGCTCAGGGGTCTGTTCCCACGCGTCATGAGACGGCGGAACCTGCGCGCCTTGCGTCGCATTTTCCCCTTCATCTTCTCCGCGGAGGCCTCGGACACATCGAAGATCCCGTTGTCGTACTTGATCCCGAGAAATGTCCACGGCTCCCCCGGACGGCTCGTAAATTCCTTCTTCGGATTGACGGAAAGTCCAAGCGAAGCCAGCGTGTCCTGAATGTATGCTTTATACCCAAGCATCTCCTCTTCGCTGTCCGCGAACACGATGATGTCGTCCGCGTACCGCGCGTACAGCACGCCCTCGCGGTACATCTGCCAATCCATCCCGCTCAGGTAGAGATTGGCAAGGAACGATGATACCGGCACCCCGGCCATGATCCCCTTGCGCTCCTCCGTCGTCACTCCGTCCGAGAGCACGTACGGATTTTCCAGGATCGACACGATCAGCTCACACAGGAGCGGTTCCCCGCTGAGCGCCTCTCTCACCATCGGCACGATCCGCGCGGGATCCACCGAGTTGAAGTAGTCATGGACATCCGCCTTGTACACGAAGCGGCCGCCCATGTTCGGCCGGTACCGAAGATATTCCATCGCCTTGCGCACACCGCTGCCCTCCCGGAAGGAAAACAGGTTCGGCGCGAACAGGCTGTCATATTCATGCAGATGACGGGCGATCATTTTCAACAGAAGGCTTTCCCCGCCTTCATAGGTGTAGACAATGCGCTTTTTGTCCGTCCCCATCTTGTTGATCACCTTGCGCCGGGCACACGGAAAATGCCGCTCATCCAGCCAGCGCGTAACCGTCGGAAAATACTCCCTGCGGTCGATCTTCCTGCGAAGATCCCGCAGCTCCGTCTTTGTGACAAACTCCCGGCCGGCGCAGTATGTGTAGTACTCCTCCCACACCTCAGGGTTGACAAGCCCTTCCAAAAACTCCATCTCTCACGCCTCCGACCGTGTTTCCCCCACCGACTGATCTCATCAAGAACGCCCTCGGCGTTCTTGCCGCGGCGTGTGCGGACACACCTTCCGTTGCACACGCCTGCGATCCCGCCGGAGGCTTCATTACGGACGGGTATGCTGTCCGTGATGAAACAAAAATTGGGAGCCCCTCCCCCGAAGCTTCGCGAGTCCGCGAGGTACAAGGGCACAGACATCCCACACCATCATACTTGACCGTTCCGCGCGGCTCCT
Source organism: uncultured Lachnospiraceae bacterium (assembly GCA_902795625.1). GTDB lineage: Bacteria > Bacillota > Clostridia > Lachnospirales > Lachnospiraceae > ISDg. Next base: position 6,093 of record CADBLW010000146.1, read on the forward strand.
GTGCCGCACGGCATTATTCGCCCACCCGGAAGCCTTTGTTCCTCTCGGAAAGCAGTGCTTCCGGTGAGCCAATTGTAAAGAGAAGAAATCTTTAAAGATTGGAAAATTTCCAATCTTACCGAACGATACATGGCCGACTACCTGCACAGTGCCACAAGGGCCATGCTGCGCCCGCTGCAGGTGCAAAAACTTGCGTTCTTCTCAGTTTACCGAATTAAAATGCAAGGTTCTCACGGATCCGGTTCACGACATAATCCGCGCGGTCCGGATACTCGATAAAGAAGTTGATGTGCTTAAGCTGTGCCTTCCACTCGCACATGGTATGCAGACCCTTCTTGTAGCTGTACTTGCTCTGCAGCGAGATCACAAGGGCGATCTGACCGTTCTTGCGCATCACGAACGTGTACGGCGGATAGCTGTACTTCACACCGGACACCAACTGTGCAAAGGGAACATTTTCCTCAAGCGTATAGTCCGGAAAATTCGCCTGGATGATCGGGCGGAAATAGTTGATGTCGTTGTTGTAATCCGTGTCCCAATCGTCCTCTGCCGGAGCGGTCTGTGCCGCCGCGTTCCGTGCGAAGAAACCGTCGTCTGCCGGAGCAGGTGCGGGACCTGCGGGCTGTGCTGCAGGCTGTGCTGCGGGAGTTGTCGCCGTGGTCGTGTTGGGCTTGAATGCGTTGTCGATCGCCGTCTCCATGGCGTTCTCGACCTTGCGTTCAACTTTTCTGCGAAGCAAACGTTTCAATAAACTCTCAAACATTGTTAAACCCCTCCGTTTCATAATTGCGAGGCGCCGCGGATTCCGGGGCGAGCCTCGACCTGAATCAATTATATAATTTTACTCAGGCAAATGCAACAAAATACTTCTTCGCGCGCCCTGCGACGCATGTGCATCATCTCCCTGACAGGAAATGATCTCATTCTTTGTTCTCCTTGCCGAAATAGTGCATTTCCAAAAGCTGGTACGCGACGGAATACCCGAATTTGCGGTACAGCCGGATCGCGGGAAGATTGTCCCCGTACACGGTCAGCCGCGCCGCGGTCGCGCCGTTGTCATACAGCTTGCCGAGCGCGTACGCAAGAAGCTTTGTGGTGATCCCGCGGCGCTGGTACTCCGGGTCGCAGAATATATTTTCCGTGGCATAGACCCCGTCGCCGAGGGGCCACGCCGACATGGCCGCGACAAGCGCGTCATCGCGGATGGCGACCCAGACATGGCAGTCCGGATTGCCCAATCGGAAGCGCATCTCGTTCTCGCTGTCAGGCTGTCCGAAGCTGCGCGCGTTAACCTCAAAATACGACTTCCACTCCTCGGGGGAATCGTAAAATTCACGGATCTCCGTACCTTCGGCTTCCAGCCGGGCATATTCTCCCTCGTCGAGCCAGCTGTCGGCTGACGTCAGCCGGTACGGCTCATCATCGTCGGGATCCTCACCGCGGCCGTTGTCCGACGGGCGTGACATCTCATACGAAGTCCCGCTGTTGTCGTCAGGCCGGAAGGAAGCATCCGGGTCACCCGACGTCTCATCGGCGAGCAGCTCGTCGGTCTCGTCGATGGGGCGCGTCATCACGGTCATCACGTTGCCGATGCGGAAGCTCTCGTCAAATAAAAGCTCGGTGTACGCCGTGTCCTCGGAGTTCACCCAAACCCGGAGCACCGGTCTGCGCCCGTCCTTTCCGGGAAGCCGCCCAAAGCGGTATTGAAGCTCCTCCAAAAGCGTGATGGACACCTCAGCCTCGTCCTCGATCCCCGGCACCGCACGGAACTCCGCGCGGTAATACTGCCATTCCTCGTCGTCGGCAGCGTGGTACGGATTTGTCTCCGCGATCAGCCCCGCGCCGGCAAATGTTCCGTCGACAAGCGCCACGCATACCGTGTCACGGCAGACATCCGCATGGCGCGCGATCTCCGCGGCCATCTCCGCGTCCATCGACTCAATATCACTCAGGTACCGCTCTCTGTAGTTCACAATGGTGATCATGTCTGCCTCCTCTCCGGGCAAGCCTCAATCAACACTCCGTATCACATTGGAATATGCGGTCTTTCCGGTCACGCCCGGCAGGCGCCCGATCTTGCCGGACAGCGCCGAGATCACATCCTGCGGGGCATCCACCGCGATGCAGATAATGCTGATCCCGCACTCGCGGTACGGCAGCCCCATCCGTCCGATGATGTACTCGCCGTACTCGTGCAGAATGGCATTGATCCGTTCCGCCGCCTCGATGCGCTCCACAATGATGCTGATCACAGCCACACGTTTCTCCATAGTATCCTCCAAAACAGCTCCGTACGCCGTGCACAGGGCTGTCATTCTTCCATTCTGCGTACTTGCCGCTGTACGCCCGGCTTCGTTCTTCTCACATCTCATCCAGAAAAGCCACAGACGTCACTCCGGGTCCTTCCACTCGTCGCGGTGCGCCGCTTTCCACTCCTTGATCTCCTTGAGTCTCTCCGACACCGCGATCTCCGCTCCGGCCTGCTTCGGCCGGTAGTACTCGCGTCCCGCCAGAGAATCCGGCAGACAGGGCATCGGTGTCAGTGCGCCCTCGTAATTGTGCGCGTAGCGGTATCCCTTGCCGTAGGACAGATCCGACATCAGCTTCGTCGGCGCGTTGCGGATCCACAGCGGCACCGGGTCTGCCCGTCCGCTCCGCAGGTCCTCGCTGACTTCCATGCACGCGACCTCGAGCGCGTTGGATTTCGGCGCCATCGCGAGGTACGTCGCCGCGTGTGCGATATGCACGTTGCACTCGGGAACGCCCAGATAGTGGCACGCCTGGTATGCGTTGATCGCCACGGTCAGCGCGTTCGAATCCGCCATTCCCACATCCTCGCTCGCAAACCGCACCATGCGTCTCGCGATGTACAGCGGGTCGTCGCCGCTCTCGAGCATGCGGAGCGCCCAGTAGACCGCCGCATCGGGGTCGGAGTTCCGCATCGACTTGTGCAGCGCGGAGATCAGGTTGTAGTGCTCCTCACCGCTCTTGTCGTACAGAAGCGACTTGCGGCTGATACACTGCTCCACCTGCTCGTCCGAGACCGTAATGCCCTCCGCACTGATGGTGCCGTTCAGCACCGCCATCTCCAGCGTGTTGAGCGCCGTTCTCGCGTCTCCGTTGGAAAATGCCGCGATGGCGCGGATCTGGTCGTCACTCATCTTCACGTTGTTGTCCGCGAACCCGTCCTTGGAATTGAGCGCGTGCTTGAGAAGCGTGACGATATTTCCCTCGGTCAGAGGCTTTAAGACAAACACCTTGCAGCGGGACAAAAGAGCCCCGTTGACCTCGAAGGAAGGATTTTCCGTGGTCGCGCCGATCAGGATGATGCTGCCCTTCTCCACGTAGGGAAGAAACGCGTCCTGCTGCGCCTTGTTGAAGCGATGGATCTCGTCCACAAACAACACAGTGCGGATGCCGCGGAGCGTCGCGTCCTCGGCCTGCTTCATCACGTCCTTGATCTCCTTGATGCCGCTGGTGACCGCGGAGAAATTGATGAACTCCGACTTCGTCTGCCCCGCGATGATGCTCGCGAGCGTCGTCTTGCCGACACCGGGAGGACCCCAGAAGATCATCGACGAGATGTTGTCATTTTCTATCAAAGTGCGAAGCATGCAGCCGGGTCCGAGCAGGTGCTCCTGCCCGACGAACTCCGCCAGCGTCTTCGGGCGCACGCGCCCCGCCAGAGGCATGGACCGCGGCGTCCGCTCAGTCTGCATGTCAAATATGGATAACTGCTGCATGGATCACTCTCCGTTCTCACTGTCCCGGTCACGGTCACGGCTGTACACAAGCCGGAGTCTCCGGCTCCTGCGCCGCCTGTAGATGTTGATCTTCCGTACAAGCGCCAGCACAACCACTACGGCCAGAAACGAACCGACGCCGACGCACAACACGGTGGCGGTTTTCTTCGAAAGGTTGAGCTTCTCGTACCACGTCTTCTTTCCGCCCGAACCGTCGACCACCTTCACGACGGGATCCGCGTCGAAGGCAACGACCGCGTCGATGCAGACACCGCTGCCGCTCTCGCTCCTGTCCTTGATCTTCACATATCGGGGCTTCACCTTCGAGGGTACGTTCGTAAACTTGTCAAGCCCCGTAAAATCCTTACTCTTTACCTCGATCTCGTACCAGTTGTTGAGATCCGCCGAGAGCTTGACCGTCATCTTGTCCTCCGGCTTGCCGGTGGTGAAGATATAGAGGAACATTCCCGCCGAATCCCGCAGATACGCGTTCATGTCGATGATGATCTCCCCGCCGCGCCCGAGATTGAGTGCACCGCCCCCGGTCTCCGGATCATAGTCCGGCCAGCCGAGCGCCTGCACGATTTCCTGCGTGGAGGACTCCGGCTCGCGGTCGGTTCCCACGGTGAAGGAGACGACGATGTTGCCGCACTCCGTTCCGTCCAGCAGGATCTCATTGCCGAACACGTCGATCCACCGGTCAGGATGAGTTGCCTCGCGCGATGTCGCAACCTGCTGGTACACCATCGGCGTAGGGCTCGGTGTCGGTGTCGGGGTCTCGGTCGGCTTGGCCGCCGTCGCCGTCCCCACCGAAACACTCCCGAGTAAAATCAAAAGGAGCATCGAGAGCCCGATACCGATTCTCGCGATCCATCGTTTCATGCCCCTAATACTCCTTTCTGTGGGCCTCGCCCGTCATTTCAGCTCCACCAGACTGATCTCGTAGGTGTTGCTGTCGCATACGATCTTTTTATTTTCCGTCAAAGCGCGGAAAATGTAGTACTTCTCATAAGCCATCGCGTAGACCGGAAGATCTCCGATCTCCTTCGCCGTCACCTTGCCCTTCGCGTCCAGCTCGGCGATGTGGTAAGCCCAGATATCGCCGCCGTCCTCGATGGCGGTGTAGAGAAGCATGTGAATATCATCATCCACGAGAACGCTCTTGTTCACCGTCTTTCCCATCGCGCGCATCGTCTCGCTCATGACGTACAGGTCGCCGAACGCGACATGGTCCTTCGCTTCCTCCTTGCGCTTTGCCTCTTCGCGCAGTGCCACGCGCTCGTGATAGCTGCGGGAATCGCGGGCGTCACCCTCGTGGATCAGCGTCCGTCTCTCCTCCTCGCGCAGCTCCTGTTCCGTTTTCTCCCTCTCGGGGATGAACTCGTCCATGAACTCCGTGAGCGTCATCTGCCCCATGGGGTCGCCTGCGCCGCGGTATTTGTCGTCAACGGAAAATACCCGGTAATCCTTCGTGTCGATCACCGCGCGCTCCCGCGCCGGCTCAAACAGCGTCTCCCTGGGCGCCTCCGACATCGTCGTGATCTTCTCCGGCACGCTTCCCGAGATCCGCTTCAACACCGATTCGGTCTTCGCGCCGTCCGGCTGCGTGTTCTTCTTCGGACCGCCGTAGTAGATCTCCGACTCCGCGATCTGCTCTCTGTCGCGGAGCACCTTATCCTTCTTAACCTTCGAAAAATAAGCTACCGCAGCCTCCGCCGCGCTGCCTGCCTTCGTCTCATCCCCGGCCGTCTCCGCTGCCGCGC
>CADBLW010000147.1 GCA_902795625.1 uncultured Lachnospiraceae bacterium
AATGTTCAAATCAACTTGGAATAATGATCCGTCACCCTCTCGCGATCAGTGCCTCCACCTCCGCGAGCGTGGGAGGATTTAACGGCAGCGGGAACCGCGAGATCGCGATGCCGGAGCAGGCGCTCGCAAACCGGACGAGTTCCTCGTCGGACATTCCTTGCAGCAGGCCGTACACGCAGCCGGCCTTGAATGTGTCGCCGGCGCCGAGGGTGCTGCGCACCTCAACGTCGAAGGGTTTCATCCTCCGCGTCGGTTCGCCCTTTCTACCGTAGAGCATCTCACCTCCGCCCTGTGTGATGATCGTCAGACCGTCCGTCTCCTTCTTCATCAGCTCCATGATCTCGTCGGCAGTCATCCCCGCGTACTGCGTGGCGGTGCACTCGCGGGAGACCACATTGACCGCCGCCTTTCTGTGCAGCTCCGAGTCGTGCCGCGAATCGATGGTCACGTACGGGATGCCAAGACGCGTGCAGATGTCCGCGACCAGCAGCGATTCCGTTCCGAAGAACGGATCCACCGCCGCTGCCTTGCAGCCAGCGATGTCCTCCTCCTTCGGAACGCTCCACCACCGCTCACCGGTGGAGAACAGTGTCGCGAAGCGCCCCATGGGTGACCGCACCAGTCCCGCGATCACAACGTAATCCATGACGCCGGGATCGTCGTCCCGGAACCGAAGCGGCGAGAGATCCACATTTTTCGCTTCGTAAAATGCCCGCAGCATCGGCGCAACCTCCGTGCCGATCCACGTGCCGTCCATGCGCACGGACACCCCGAGGGAGCTGAGCACCGTAGCTGCCGTTCCGGTCTCCCCGCCCGGCAGAAAATACTGCGCCGCAATCTCCGAATACTCATCCGGCTGCAGAAAACCGTTACGCAGCAGGAACGAATGGGTCCCCAGCACCTGACCGAACAGATATACTTCCGCTTCCCGTTTCATCGTCTGTTCCTCCTCGCTGTACGCCGTTTGCAAAACGACTGCTTTAGATAATTGTACCATAATCAACCATCGGATGCAACGACACAGGCGCCTGTTTCCCTGCTCGCGTTCTTTCGCATTTTCCCCGTTTTTCCTTGTGTTTCTTCGCTGTTCATGCTATACTGTTTTGCGGTTTTCGGGGCACGTGCGCCGCGCGGCGCATCGCTTCGGAAAATGCAAACACTACATGATCAACAAAGGAGTTTACACATGGAACGTAGAGTCGGTACTGTATCCAGAGGCATTCGCTGCGGCATCATCCGCGAGGGCGACAACCTTGTCGATATCGCGGTGGAGAGCGTGCTCGGCGCGGCAGAGAGCGAGGGCTTTGAGCTTCGTGACCGCGACGTCATCGCTTTGACGGAGTCCATCGTCGCAAGATCGCAGGGCAACTACGTGAGCGTCGACGATATCGCCGCAGACGTAAAGGCTAAGCTCGGCGGCGGCACGGTCGGCGTTATCTTCCCGATCCTCTCGAGAAACCGCTTCGCGATCGTGCTTCGCGGTATTGCCAAGGGATGCAAAAAAGTTGTTCTCATGCTCAGCTACCCCAGCGACGAGGTCGGAAACGCGCTCGTCACCCTCGACCAGATCGATGAGTCCGGCGTCAACCCGTACTCCGACGTGCTGGACATCGCAAAATACCGCGAGCTCTTCGGGTATCGCAAGCATGAGTTCACCGGCGTTGACTACGTGGAATATTATTCGGATCTGATTAAGGACTGCGGCGCCGAGGTTGAAGTTGTATTTGCCAACCAGCCCAAGACGATCCTCAACTACACGGACTGTGTCATCAACTGCGACATCCACACGAGAGAGCGCACGAAGCGCATTCTCCTCGCGGCAGGCGCGAAGGCTGTGTGCAGCCTCGCCGACCTGATGAACGCTCCCGTGAACGGCAGCGGCTACAACGAGCGCTACGGTCTTCTCGGCTCGAACAAATCCACCGAGGACAAGGTCAAACTCTTCCCGCAGTATGAGGGAGCGCAGAAGCTTGTCGAGGCCATTCAGGAGCAGATTCTTGCGAAAACCGGCAAGCACGTGGAAGTTATGGTATACGGCGACGGCGCCTTCAAGGATCCTCAGGGCAAGATCTGGGAGCTCGCCGATCCGGTGGTAAGCCCCGCATTTACAAGCGGCCTCATCGGAACGCCGAACGAGTTGAAGCTCAAGTACCTTGCGGACAATGATTTTGCGAACCTCTCAGGCGAGGCGCTCCGCGACGCGATCTCCGCAAGCATCAAGGCCAAGGAGGGCAGCCTCGTGGGCAACATGGCTTCCCAGGGCACGACACCCCGCCAGCTCACCGACCTCATCGGTTCGCTGTGCGACCTGACCTCGGGCTCGGGCGACAAGGGTACGCCGATCATCCTGATCCAGGGCTACTTTGACAACTACACTACGCTGTAATTTTCTCAGTGTTTACACGATACTACTATTGTAGAACAAAGGCCGGCAGTCTCGACTTCCGGCCTTCTCCATAATCCCGACAATACTTTGTAAACAGGAGGTATGACGAAACGGATCTCTGTCGTTTCGCTAAGCGATATGAACTTCAAAATTATCATCATTATCCTTCTCGTCATCGTCTACATCTACGGACTTCTCACAACATATCTCCGCCTGCAATCCTGCAAGAACCCCATCCCGGCCAATGTCGCGGACATCTATGACGCGGAGACCTACGAAAAATGGCGCGCATACCGCCGCGAGAAGATCCGCCTTTCCTTCGCGGAATCAACAGTATGCTTAGTGGTTGATGTCGCGCTCGTGGCGTTCAACCTGTACGCCGCATTTGCCGGACTGTTCCCGGACAAGATCGAGCCGCAGCTCTTCGCGGTGCTGCTCCTCTCGACGCTCACGTCCATCGCGACAATCCCGTTCACCTACTATGACACGATGCGCATCGAGGAAAAATACGGTTTCAACCGCACGAAGGGCAAGACCTTCTGGGTCGACCAGATCAAGGAATTCATCATCAGCCTCGGCATTCTGTTCCTGATCACCTGGATCCTGTCACTTCTGTATCGTGCGCTAGGCGACTGGATGATCATTGCCTTCGCAGGCTTCCTGATCGTGTTCATCCTGCTGTTTGTGTTTCTCTACCCGTTCTTCAGCCGTCTCTTCAACAAGTTCACGCCCCTCGAGGAGGGTGAGCTTCGCGACAAGCTGAGCGGACTTCTCACGAGCCACGGCTACACCGTGCGCGCCATCGAGGTCATGGACGCCTCCAAGCGCACTGCGAAGGCGAACGCATATTTTACGGGCTTTGGGAAGCTGAAGACCATCGTCCTCTTCGACACGCTCATCGAGAAGCTGAGCCCCGACGAGATCTGCGCGGTCTTCGCTCACGAGCTCGGCCACGGGCTCAACAAGGATACCCTCAAGGGCCAGCTCATGACTTCCCTGCAGATGCTGATTCTCTCCGTGCTGGCATGGCTCACGCTCCGCACGACCGCGATCTTCACGGACTGCGGGTTTGACAAGATCAACTACGGTTTCGCCGTCATCATTATCATGACCGTTGAGTTCGCGCTCATCGCGCCTCTGTACGGCATCCTCGTCAACTATTTTTCGCGCCTTCACGAGTACCGCGCCGACCGCCAGGCCGTCAAGGAGGGCTACGGCCGGGAATTGATCACCGGCCTCAAGAAGCTGACACAGACCGACTTCGGCGATGTCGCACCTTCCCCGGCATTGATCATGCTCGAGTTCTCGCACCCTTCGCTCTCGCAGCGAATCGATGCGATTGAGAAGGAACTTGCCGAGAAGAAGTGATCCCCGCGACGATCGCCTTGCAAACCAAACAGTCGGTATACAAAACGCGCTTCGGAACCATCTCCGAAGCGCGTTTTTTCGTAATCTCCACGCGTGTTTACTTTCCCCGGTAGGCCGCCGTGATGCTCGTAACACCCTCCAGATTCTTCTTCGGCATGACGACGATGATATACCAACCGGCCTCCGCGCAATTGCCCGCCTCGAAATTATCTGTGCGGCAGACATGCATGTTGGCTATGGTGTCAATCACTGTGATGTTATCCAGTCCGAATTGCCATGTTGAACTGCCGGAATATACGATTGCGATCAACAGCGAGTTGTCCTTGTAGAACTCCTCGTCAAACTCGAATCCGCCGACCACCTGCTCGAGTCTGTCGGTCACCATATGACACTCACTCGCTGCAGCAACAAACGCATTGTATTCCTCCGTCGAATCCAATCGGAACGCGGGGAGAATATCTTCACTGCCGCTGCCGGGTTCATTCGCCAGATAAACCATACGATTTTCCGCAAGCTCGAGAAGAGGAGCCATTGCACCTTTCAAGTCACTATAACCGATCCGGTAGGGCGTGCCGGAGTATGCGACCATCGTAAGTACCCTGGTATTGCCAAAGAACAGTTCCTGCAGCTTCGCCCGATACTCCTCATCCACGTTGTATAGATAACTGGACCAAGCCGATTGAACGGCTGCTATATGGATCTTTTCCTCCGACAAATGGTATGTCTGCAAGATTGCCTTCATAGTGCTGATATTAAAAATTTTTTCCTCTGTATAGATCCGATTGATCTCCTCGACGGAGAGACTCAGCTCATCGATGTACCCGGCATGAAGCGTACATTGATAGTTTCCTTCGGCAAATGAAGCCACCATGACCGTCAGTCCGTTGCTTGCATCCAGCTCAAAGTACTCCGGGCAGGAGGCCCTCAGCTCCGATATCGAAATACTGCTGGTTTCCGGCTGATACACGATCGGTGCAGCAGGCTCAGTCCCGTACTCGGGTTTATACAGCCACGTATCCTCCGTTCCGTCGTAATAGCGTATCCCACCGCCGCTATGTATCTCAATATACTTCACATGGTCCGCATCGACGGCATACTTGATGATCGTAAAACCGCTGCCGCCGTCCATGTCCGGCGCTGTCGCAACCGTGTTGAACCGGTCCCTCACAAGATACACATTACTGTAGAAATCATCGAGGATTCCCTCCGCCTTCATCTCCTCGATCAGCCTCTTCGCATCCTCCACCGTGAGATACGGCGCATCCTCCGGCATCAAACCCATGATGGTCATGATCTCACGGGTGTAGGCCTCCTTCCAGAAGCCAAAATACAGATTGTCCTGGATTGCCTCCAGTTTTGCCTTCTGCTCAGGGTTCGCCACCGCCATACTCTTGCGGTAGAGGTCATATGGGCTGCTGGCCTCCAGCTCTTCACGGACCGGATCACCCTCCAGAACTGCGAAAAGGATCTCTCCGTCCGCCGTCTTTCCGGCGATAAACCGTCCGTTATATCCGACGGCGACGGCAACCACGTTTTTCCACGACTTAACTTCCTCAATCTCTTTCGAGCCCGTCTCGCGGACACCGACTGCGGAGACTGTTCCGTCTGTATGAACCGCCGCGATCACAGCGACACAGGACGCCCCGGTGGACCCTTCCGCAGCGATCCCGCGCACTCCGCGCCAGCTGCCCACGATCTCCCCGCAGGAATACCGCGGTTCCACGCAACAGGCAACAGTTCCGTTTTTTCGAAGGCCAAACACTCCGATCGCATTTTCCGCAATCTCGCAGATATCGGTCTCCTTCAGAATGCCGTTTCTTCCCCCGGAAAGATCCTTCGGATCCAGGAATGTTCCTACGGTTCCATCCTCCCTCAGATAGAAATGGCCCTCGAAGGAAACTACGTGTTCATCCACCGTACGGATCGTCGGAATGTGCGATCCCTCAAACACAAGCTCGACAAACTCGCCGTCTTCCTTCAGGAAAAGGTTCCTGCCCGACCGCATCGGGCTCAGATACTCCCCGTCGACCAGCTTGTTCCCGTCGATGAAGTTCTCGACTTCCGGCAGCGCGGCAATCCATGTCGCGTTGCTGACCGTTTCCGTATCACTGAGTTGCTCTCCGCTCTGACTTCTGATGTAATCCTGCAGTTCACTCTCCGCCCGAAGCAATCCATTCCGGTCTACAGCGTACAGCATTTCGAACCCGCTTCTCAACGAAACGATATCTTTCCACATGTCTACCCGGGGTTTGTACAAGTGCAGCTCCGTGATGCGCTCTAAGCCCGGAAGTGTTGTGATGCGCACGGTTCCGTCCGCCTGAATATCGGCCGCAAAATTCCACCCGCACACAAGCTGCCGGTTCCGTACCCCGATAGAATTGATCTCCTCATCGGGAATCGGCGGTTCTGTCACAGTACTTGTCGGGGCGGTTGTCACAGTCTCCGTCGGAACCCCTGTCGCGGTAACTCCGTTCATCGGCGTCTGCTCCGGATCGTTCACTTTGCGGTTTCGCAAATGCATCGCCGTCGCGACTGCCAGAAGTCCCACGATCAGCACGATCACTGCCGCCCACGGCAATACATGTCCGATCGAACCTCCTGTGCTTTTCGTATGATTCACGCCCTCATGAAGCTGCTCACTGTCCCTGACGATCTCCGCCGTAACTTCGTCCAGGTACTCATCCTTCACACCGCTGATCGCGTCAAATAAGTCTTTGCCATTCATACCATCATCCTCCCTCATACCGGGAATCATTGCTCTTTCGTAAGTTCAGAAGGCTATCTGTTTTTCTCCAGATACTCCTTCAGTTTCTTTCTCAGATTGTACAGCTGATTGCTGACATAGCGCTCGTCCCGGCCGATCTCCCTCGCGATATCCGCGACGGAACGTGACAGCCAGTACCGCTTCAGAAACATGCTCCGCTTGTCCTTCGACAGCGTACCGAGAAAGCCGTTCATAGTCTCCCGAAGCTTCACCGCATCCGCCGATTCGCCGCGGCGGTTGTCGGGAATACTCTCCGAAAGTTCCTCGTAAGAAGCAACCAATGCTTCCCCGCCGCGCTTGGCCGCCTGGTTCTTCCTCAGTCGGGAAACGGCGATATTGCGCATGCTTCCCGCCAGATACGCCTTCAGATCCTGCGGCCTCGCCTGCGGGATCCCGCTCCATGTCCGGAGATAGAGGTCATTCACGCACTCCTCCGCGTCCGCAGTGTTCCCGATGATCCCGGACGCGATCGCAAGCAGATACCGGCCGTATTTCGCCTGCGTCTCACGGATCGCGTCTTCCGAACCGTCGAAGTACATCTGCAGTATCTGTTCGTCGCTCAATGTTTCCCGATCTGCCATGCGCTTTCTCCTTTCCCCGTCTTTTATTTGAAAAGCGAGCCGGCCCGACCCGCGCGGAATTCGGAACCGTTCTTACCCTTTCACTTACGTAGACGCAAAATGATATGCTTATCTCTTATGTTTCATAAAAATTCTCTCCTGTCAAGTTTTAACTTTATCTTGACTGCAACTAAGTTAAAAGTTAAAATGTAGTCACAGATACGGAAAATGCGGTTAAGGAGGTATACGCATATGACCGAACAGGAAAAATACACCCTGCTGGCACGCATCGCGGAATTGCCCGTCGGCGGGATCACATATAAGACGATCAACGGGAAGAGATATCCTTACCTGCAGTGGACGGAGAACGGCAGACAGCGCAGCCGTACCGTCAAGGCCGGGGAATTGGAGTCTCTTGAGGCGGGGATCGCCGAGCGCCGGCGCCTGCAGGCTCTCCTCAGGGAAACCACTGCGAGAGATACGGAACGGGCGGTTGCCTCTGCCGTTTCCGAGGAGGAGATCCAGTACGGCATGTCCACGGTTCTCCACGTGGGCGACAGCCTCCGCCGGTTTATTCAGCCGGTCGCGGGTTATCGCAAGCGTTCCTGCTACACGATGCTTCACGATTATCTCTACGGAAGCGACACCGACCGTGTCTTCATCCTGTACGGTCTGCGGCGCACCGGCAAGACGACGATGATCCGGCAGGCGATCATGGAGATGGACGAGGAGATGTTTTCGCGCACTGCGTTTATTCAGGTGACGAAGAACAATGATCTGGCGCAGCTGAACCGGGATCTTCGGCACCTTTCCCAGCGCGGCTTTCGCTATATTTTCCTCGACGAAGTGACGCTGATGGAAGACTTCATTGAGGGAGCCGCTTTATTTTCCGATGTGTTCGCCGCGAGCGGCATGAAGATCGTTCTGTCGGGAACGGACTCCCTCGGGTTTGTGTTCACGCAGGACCGGCAGCTCTACGACCGCTGCATCATGCTTCACACCACACTGATCCCCTATCGAGAATTTGACCGGGTGCTCGGACTTCAGGGCATCGACGAGTACATCCGCTACGGCGGCACGATGAGCCTGAGCAGCACGATGTACAATACGCCGACATTTGCCACGAAGGAGTCCACCGGTGAGTACGTCGACAGCTCGATCGCGTACAATATCCAACACTCTCTGCAGTACTACCAGTACGGCGGCCACTTCCGGAACCTGCACGAGCTGTACGAGAACAACGAACTCACAAGTGCGATCAACCGCATTGTCGAGGACATCAACCACGCGTTTACCCTGGAGGTTCTGATGCGTCCGTTCCGTTCGCACGACCTTCGCGTTTCCGCTGCCAATCTGCGCCGCGACCGCAGGAAACCGAGCGATATTCTCGACCGGGTTGACACGGAAACCATCACGGACAATCTGCGCCGCATTCTGGACATCCGCAACAGGGAGGAACAGTCCGTCCGGATCACCGACGCACATCGCGCAGAGATCAAGGAATACCTGGACCTTCTGGATATCACCTGCGATATTCCGGTCGTCCATATGTCGGATTACAACGTAAAGGACGCCCGCACCGTGATCACACAGCCCGGTCTTCGCTATTCTCAGGCCAAGGCCCTGATTGAGGAGCTCATGGCCGATGACGCCTTCCGCTCCTACCCGCTCGCGGAGCGCAACCGCGCGACGGAGCGGATCCTCTCCGAGGTTCGCGGCCGCATGACGGAGGATATCGTCCTTCTGGAGACGCAGTTCGCGCGCAAGGACTGCCGCGTGTTCCGTCTGCAGTTTGCGGTCGGCGAGTTTGACATGGTTGTATTTTCCCCTGCCACCGCCTCCTGCGAGATCTACGAGATCAAGCACAGCACGGAGCATGTCCCTGAGCAGGCGCGGCATCTTCTTGACGGCAAAAAATGTGCCGACACGGAGTTCCGGTTCGGCACGATTACAGGCAAATATGTGATTTATCGCGGTGAGACACAGGATGTCGGCGAAGTCCGCTGTGTAAACGTGGAGGAGTACCTGAACAACCTGTGATGCTGCACCGTTTGACCTGCGGTCATGGTATCAGATCTTAAAGCACTTCTGGATTGCCTTCTGGTCTCCCAGCACGAGCATGGTCATGTCGGAATCGAGCTGCGTGTCCGGCGTGATGATCATGCTCATCTTGCCGTCTCTCTTGATGGCCAGGATGCTGATGCCGTATTTCTTACGGATATCGATATTTCCGATGGTGCGGCCGACCCAGCCGTCGGGAACCGTCACCTCGAAGATGGCGTGACTGTCGTCCAGCTTGATGTAGTCTCGAATGTGGTCGGAAGCGTAGCGGATAGCCGCCCATTCCGCGATCTGTTTCTCTGGGTTGATGACCTCGTCCGCGCCGTTTCTGAGCAGGAACTTCGCCTGCACCTCACGGTCCGCTCTGGACACGACGACCTTGGCGCCGAGCTCC
Organism: uncultured Lachnospiraceae bacterium; assembly: GCA_902795625.1. Lineage (GTDB taxonomy): Bacteria > Bacillota > Clostridia > Lachnospirales > Lachnospiraceae > ISDg. The sequence continues at coordinate 9,534 of CADBLW010000147.1, forward strand.
TTCAGAAGCGACGTCGTCTCAAGGGAGCTCTGGAAGTCACCGCCGATGGCCACGATGCAGACATCGTAGTTGTACACGCCGAGAGTCTTCAGGAACGCCTCGTTCGTAGCGTCACCGATCTGCGCGTCCGTGACGAACGGCAGGATGCTGTTCACGCGGACCTCGTTGCGGTCCACCGCCATAATCTGATGGCCGAGCTCGTTCAGCTTGCGCGCCATCATAAAGCCGAAGTTATTCACTCCGATCAGCAAGATAGATTTCATACATTTTCTCCTTATTCTTCTGTTTCCTTTGTGATCACACTGTCCGGTACTGTTCTATCTGTTCTTCACACCTTAACCGACCGTGATCTTCTCCTCCGGGCACTTGGACACTTCCGCGGTCTTCGTGGAGAGCGCCGCATAGATGATCGTAAGGCCGCCTACGCGTCCGAAGAACATCAAAAACATCAATATGGCGCGGGACACAAACCCCAGCGTCGGCGTAAGTCCTAACGAAAGTCCTACCGTCGCAACGGCCGACCCCGTCTCGAAGATGCACCGGGAAAGAGGGATATTTTCCACAGCGCTGATCACAGACGCTCCGAACAGCGCCAGGAACAGGTACATCACGAGGATGGTGGATGCCGTCTTCACGGTTCCGTCATCAATACGCCTTCCGAACATCTGCGCGTTCTTCCTGCGGCGGAACACCTGGGTCGCATTGGCGAAGAGTACCGCGATCGTCGTGGTCTTCATACCGCCGGCAGTCGATCCCGGCGAGCCGCCGATCAACATGAGGAAAATGATCAGCATTTGCCCGACGCCCGAGAGCGCCGCCAGATCCGAGGTGTTAAATCCCGCCGTACGAGGCGTCACCGCCTGGAACAGCGACAGGCACAAGCGGTCTCCCAAAGATTCCCCGGAGTACTCGCCGAAGAACAGCCACAGCATCGGCAGAAAGATCAGC
>CADBLW010000148.1 GCA_902795625.1 uncultured Lachnospiraceae bacterium
GTACGGAACTTCTCATTTCTTGTCCTTCTTCTGAGCGTTGAGCGCTTCCTCGTAGCTTCCGAGCGTAATCTTCAGCTCCGTCTCCTCGAACTCACCGCTCCGGGTGCGTCTCGCTACCGTCAGGGTAACCTCGACACCTGCTCTGGTATAGCTCATGATCTCCTGGATGTCACCGAGACCTGTGATATTCTCATTGTTGATCTTCGTAATGATGTCCCCTGCACGCAAGCCGCCTTCTTCTGCCGGAGATCCCTTGATGACCTCCTGCACATACACGCCCTGAGGCATGCCGAGCATTGTGGAGTACTCCGACGTCAGATCCTGCGCGGATCCGATGCCGATATATCCCTTCTCCGAATCCTCCAGATGCTCACGATTGCTGAGCTCCTCGATGATCTCACGAACGTTGCTGATCGGAATGGCAAATCCCATGCCCTCCACAGAGTAGTCGGAATATTTTGCGGAATTGATCGCGATCACCTCACCGTACTGGTTGAGAAGCGCGCCGCCGCTGTTGCCGGGATTGATCGCCGCATCCGTCTGGATCAGCGTATAGGTAACGTTATCGATGGTGATCTGACGGTTCAGAGCGCTGATGTAGCCGACTGTCACGGACTGTCCGTACCCGAGAGCGTTGCCGATCGCGATCGCCATCTGGCCGACTCTCACGTTGTCGGAATCTCCGATCCGCGCGACGCGGATGGTGTCCGCCGTCTCATCCGAAAGCTCCGAGAACGGAACCGCAACAACCGCGAGATCCGACGAAGCAGCCTTGCCCTTGATCACCGCCTCCGCCTTCGACTCATCGCAAAATACGATCTCGACGCGGTCCGCGTCCGCCACCACATGGTTGTTCGTGACGATCAGCACCTCACCGGAGTTCTGTCCGATGATGATGCCGGAACCGCTTCCGCGCAGCTGCTCGGAGGTGGAACTCTGTTCACCCCAGAAATCGTACACGGTACGCGTCGCGTAGCTGTTGATCGCTACTACCGCGGGCATCACACTGTCAGCCACAAGGGAGACATCCGCCGCCGTTACCGTCGAGGGACGGTTCTCACCGAGTTCTCCGGACTGCGCGAGCTCGATTGCCTTCGTCGGTGCAAGCTCGCCCCGCTTTTGCTTGTTGGACGAGTCAGCATCCGTCTTCTTCGACGAATCCGTCTGCTGTGTGTCCTCCTTGCCGAAGTATTTTTCCAGCGTAAAATACGTGCCGCCTGCGATCACACCCATCAGGACCGCCATCAGCATTAAGCCGAACGCTCTCGCCGCGAAGGAACGTTTCTTCGGTTTCTTCTCTTCTTCCCTCTCGCGGGCCATCTCGTCGATCCGGCGGATATATGCGTCCTCCGTCACAGGCATCTGCTGCGTTCCGTAAACCGGCGCGGAACTGTAGGCAGCACCGCCCGCAGCCGGCGCATCTCCCTGAACGTTGTTCTGATCCCCCTGGGTATAAGCCGTAGTATTGTTCTGACTTTTCAGATACTCGTCATATTCATAATACTCGTCACTCATATCTGCAAACCTCTTTCTCTCACTCGTCGTACCATGGCATTTTCCCCGGACACCGCGTCCGGCTTCCTGCCCCGTTAACAAAAGCATACAATACAAGTATGTCAAAATTGTGTTGCCATAGAATGTTTTTCGTGAAGAACCGCATGGTTAACGCAAAAATGCCCGGTATCATTCATCGGAAAATGATACCGGGCTTCGTTTACGTGTTTTTTTCTTTCCGCTCGCGTAATGTTGCCGTGTTTTGTACACTGAGTTATCCGCTTGCGCTGTTTGTGTTCCGTCTTACTTGATGCCCTTAGCGTCCTTGAGCTTGATGCCGTTCTCACCGAGCGGGATCGCATGGTCAAGTCCGACGAACTTTCCGTTCTCCTGCCAGAGGACATCCTTCACGAATTCGTATTTTTCGGAGTCCCAGGTCGTAAAATCATCGAGGAGAAGTCCGCCGGTGTCGCCCGAGTTCGCGTTCAGGCACCAGAAGGTGTGGTTCAGATGGTACGTCTTGATCAGCTGGCGCATCAGCTTCATCCAGCTGATGTTCGGCTCCGTCATGAAGCCGCCCCACTCGCCGATCAGCAGAGGAGCAATCTCCTCCTCATAGATGAAGAACCAGTTGTCGTGCCAGCAGTCCTTCATCAGGCTGTCATAATCGAAGGTACCGTTGAACCACGGCTGCTTATAGACGGTCGGGCCGTAGTCGTGCGGCGAGTACACAAGCTTGTCCTGGTATTGTCCGAGGTCGACCGGGTACTTTACAACACCACGGAGGTTGCCGCCCCACCAGTTGAAATCATACGCCTTATCGTCCGTCGAATGGAAATCGGCGTTGGTCTCAAGATCCTTCGGGAAGATCTCGATACCCTCAACGAGGATCAGCACGTTCGGGTTGACCGCGAGGATGCGGGCAGCTGCCTTCTCCGCCGCGTATTTCCAGTTGTTCTGCTGCTTCGAGTCGTTCCAGATTGCCGCGCCGTCCTTCTCGTACGGCTTGCCGTGAGGCTCATTTTTCAGATCGTACGCGATGATGGTGTCGTTGTCCTTATAGCGCTTCGCCATCCACTCGAGAGCCTTCAGCCAGTCCTCCTCCGTCACCTTCTGGGTGTACCAAAGGTTCACGTTGTGACCGGACGCATTGGTCTCCGCGCTGTGGATGTCAGGCATGACCTTGATGCCGTTGGCCTCCGCCAGCTTCAGGAAATAATCGAAGATCTCGAGGCTGTTCATCGAGTTGAGCGCCTCGTTGTACGCGTGGTTGTAGTTGGCGGTCGGATACTCGCCTTTCGCCCACTGGTTGATCAGCTCTGCGGAGATCGGCACGCGGATCAGGTTGAAGCCGTGATCGGCGATGGCCTTCACCGTGGGCTCCAGCTTTGAATTCCAGAGACCGTCGAAGAGGTTGGTTCCGGTATTGTAGCCGAACCAGTTCAGACCGGTGAGCCAGACCTCCTTGCCGTCCTTATCCAGGATCCGGGTTCCGTCCGTATGAAGCCAGTCATCTCCCTGTACGGCATCCTTGGAGCGCTTGAGCATCTCCTCGACATCGACGTCGTTGCCGCCGTTTCCGTTGCCGTTGCCGTTATTGTTGTTCTGCTTGTTCTGGTCGACGACGCCGGCGCGCACCGTGCAGGCCACGCCGTTCAGCGTTGCCTTGACAACCTTCAGCGCATCCTTCTTGACTCCCAGATTGCAGCCGACAACCTGCGTCGCGCCCTTGGCGATGTCGCCGTTATAGTTCGCGCTCTTGATCGTGAGGGTGTCACCCTTCACGGAAAATGTTCCGTTCCAGCCGTCAGCCTTCGCGAGACCCTCAATCTCAACCTCGAGCGTCCAGCCGCCGCTGATGGCTTCCTTCGCATTGTTGCGGATGCCGAACTCCAGGTTCATCATCGTAACACCGCCGTCATTCCAGGTGTTGCCGGCAGAGTACTCCACGAGATACCCGTCGATCTCCTCGGGCTTCGGCGTCGGTGACGCGCTCGGCGTAGGTGTTCCCTTGCCCGCTTCCGTCGGGGTCGGTGCTCCGGTCACTGCCTGCGTCGGCGTGGGCGTATCCTTGCCTGCTCCCGTGGGTTCGGGAGTACCGGTTTCCGTCGGCACCGGCGTACCGCTCGGCGCTTCGGTCGGTGTTGCCTCGGTCACATCATTGATCGTAGGTACCGGCTCGTCCTGCGTTTTCTTGTTATTATTCTTTTTGTTTGCGTTGATGAGCGCGATGGTCAGGCCGATGATCACAACCGCCATCAGAGCGATCGCGATGATGACCAGGCGCTTGGTTGAATTCCCGCCGGCGGCGGAAGCAGCCTTGTTCTCGTCGGAATTAGCCATAATTTCCTCCCGTTCGATCTCCGCTGCAGCCGTTTTGCCGGATTCTTTCGCAGCGGTACATTTTTCCAATTCGGATTATACCACAAAGCGCCCGCGGTTGATAGCCGCAGGCGCCTTATTTTTCGTATAAATCAATTGTGCAACGTCAGACGTCAATAATTGTTCTTGCGAACACCGGCCTCGATCAGCATGTTGTAAATCTCCTCCGCCGTCTTCGATGTCGTCTTGTCCGTCACGCGGTACGGTGCATACACATCGCGGTAGTTCGTACCTCTGCAGGTACCCTCCATGTAACCGAGGTGGATGTGATACTTCGACTGGGACAGATACCAGTAGTGGCCGTCAACATAGCCGAGGTAGATGCCGACATGGGTGCCGTGCGTGTACGGATCGTAGGTCGTGCACACCAGATCGCCGGGTCTTGCCTCATCCCATGAGATCTTCGTGCCGTATGCCATCTGATCGGTGACGCTGCGGCCGAGATCGATGCCGAGCACTTCCTTGTAGAGCACCTGGACATAACCGCAGCAGTCCGCGGACTTCCAGGTATTGTTGGCTGCGTAAGGAAGGTTCTTATGCTGAACACTCACGGTGAACAGGTCGTAGATCGCATCGTGCTCCTTGGAAACGGAATTGGAAAGGTAGGTAGCGTAGACATATGCCGTCTGACCGTTGTAATCAACGACGTACCATGTATTTTCCTTGTAGGTGGTCTTACCGATCACGTGGAAGGCCTTGCCGAACTCCTTCACGGTATCGATGCGGTTCTTATTATCGGATGTAACCTCGGGCGTGGAGCGGACATTGACCTCACTTGCATTCAGGTACATGGTCTTGTCCATCTCCTCGATCTTGTACGGATTGTCGTTTGCCTTGGGCTCTGCCGAAGGAGTCGGAGTCTCGTCTGAGGAATCCTTCGGCACAGCGGTAGGCGTAGGAGTGTCCGTCATGATCACTATCGGGGTGGGTGTCAAAGTGGGGGTAGCCGTAGGCGTCGGCGTACTCGTAGGCTCCGGTGTGGGCGTAGGAGTAGGCGTCGGTGTCTCTGTCGGCTTCGGCGTCGGAGTCGGCGTCTCCGTAGGTTTCGGAGTGCTCGTCGGCTTCGGCGTGCTGGTGGGCTTGGGCGTACTCGTAGGCTTCGGCGTGCTCGTAGGAGCAGGCGTAGGCGTACTCGTCGGTTCCGGCGTCGGTGTCGGGGTCGGAGTA
>CADBLW010000149.1 GCA_902795625.1 uncultured Lachnospiraceae bacterium
AGTCGGGCACCTCGTGCTGCTTCATCAGTTCCTCCGCCTCGGGCGTCAGCCCCTTGCCCTTGCGGACCTTCTCCATGATGCCGAAGGCATCCTTATTCGGAAGTCCCATGGCGATCAGGTATGTCATAATATCATCACGCGTACAGATTGCCGTCGAAAGGACGCATTTTCCGTCGCGGATCAGATCCTGCGTATTGTTCGTCCACACGTCCGTACCGTGGGAAAGACCGGAGATACGGATCATGTCCGAGAAACTCTGGGGCTTCGTCTCCAGAAGCATCTTGATAACGAAGTTCGTTCCGAGCTCCGGAAGGCCGAGACTTCCCGTCTCGCAACCGTCGATCTGATCCGGCGTGATCCCGAGAGCCTCCGTGCTGTACATGAGCGAAAGAACCTTCGGATCGTCCATCGGCAGCGTCTTGACATCGAGGCCCGAGAGATCCTCGAGCATGCGGATCATCGTCGGATCTTCGTGGCCGAGAATATCAAGTTTCAGAAGGTTCTGGTCGATCTTGTGGTAGTCAAAGTGCGTCGTGATCGTGTCCGTCGTCATATCGTTCGCCGGATGCTGCACGGGCGTGAACGTATCGATCTCCTCCCCGTGGGGAAGCACGATGATGCCGCCGGGGTGCTGACCTGTGGTCCTGCGCACGCCGACGCAGCCCTGGACAAGACGGTCGATCTCCGCCGTCCGTTTCTCAATGCCGTGGTCCTCGTAATACTTCTTGATGAAGCCGTACGCCGTCTTATCGGCCAGCGTACCGACGGTCCCGGCGCGGAACGTGTGTCCCTTGCCGAACAGGACCTCCGTGTAAGCGTGAGCCTTGCTCTGATACTCACTCGAAAAATTCAGGTCGATATCGGGCTCCTTGTCCCCGTAAAATCCGAGGAACGTCTCGAAGGGGATGTTCTGTCCGTCCCGTGTGAGAGGTCTGCCGCAGTTCGGGCAGTCCTTTGCGGGAAGGTCAAAGCCGGACTTGAGCGCGTAGGCGCGCACCTCCTCCGAATCGAAATCCGAGTAGTGACAATGCTTGCAGAAATAGTGCGCGGGCAGCGGATTGACCTCCGTGATCCCCGACATCGTCGCGACGAAGGACGATCCGACACTGCCTCGGGAACCTACCAGGTATCCGTCATCGTTCGAGTGCTTCACAAGTCTCTGGGCGATGATATACATGACTGCGTAACCGTTCGAGATGATGGAGTGAAGCTCCTTCTCCAGACGGTCGGACACGATCTTCGGAAGCTCCTCACCGTACCAGCTGTGCGCCGTGTTGTAGCAGATCTCACGGAGCTCCGTGTCGGAGTTCTCGATCACGGGCGGACACTTGTCCGGGCGGACCGGGTTGATCTTCTCGATCATGTTGTTGACGCGGTTCGGGTTCGTGACGACGATCTCGTACGCCTTCTTCTCGGGCAGATACGAGAACTCCTCGAGCATCTCCGCCGTCGTGCGGAAATACAGCGGCGGCTGGCTGTCGGCATCCTTAAAGCCCTTTCCTGCCATGATGATGCGGCGGTAGATCTCATCCTCGGGATTCAGAAAATGCACGTCACAGGTGGCAATGCACATTTTCCCATGGGCGTCCGCGAGATCCACGATGCGCTTGTTCAGCTCCGCCAGATCGTTCCAGCAGGTCACCTGCGGGATGTCCTCCGACTCGATCATGTACTGGTTGTTTCCGAGCGGCTGGATCTCATAGTAATCGTAGAAATCACTGATCCGCTTGATCTCCTCCTCGGGCTTGTTGAACAGGATCGCACGGAACAGCTCTCCCGCTTCGCAGGCGGAACCGATGATGAGGCCCTCCCGCATCTGCCGGAGAAGACTCTTCGGGATACGGGGCTTGCCGACGGCGCCGCGCTGGTAGTAGTAATCGATGTGGGACTTCGAAACAAGCCGGTACAGGTTGTTTCGTCCGACGTCGTTTTTGCACAACAGAATGATGTGGTAGCTCGGCAGCTTGCGGATCGCTTCCTTGTCGAGCTCGAGATCGTACGGTGTCCCGTCGGGCTTCGTAACGCCCTCATCGTCGACAATATACCCTTCCATGCCGTAAATGATCTTAAACTTCTTGTATCTCTCCTTCTTCTCCGCGTCGTCACCGAACTTCTTCGGGTCGATGGCATGCGCTGCGTCGACGAAGGACTGCACGACTCCGTGGTCCGTGATGGCGATCGCGGGATGTCCCCATTCGAAGGCACGCTTCACGATCGTCGCGGTGTCGACCACGGCGTCCATATCGCTCATCTGCGTATGACAATGAAGCTCCACACGCTTTTCGGGAGCATTGTCGGATCTCTTGATCCGAGTATCCACGGCCTTGCGGACGCCCTCGATCTTTCCGATCCCGAGCTCCTTCGTGTACCGGTCATCCTCCGTGTCGCCCGCAACGCACACAAAGGCTCCCTCCTTCAGCTTCTCGATGAGGTCGGGAACATCCTGCGTGGGAACATACATCCTGACAGCGATGGAATCGTCAAAATCCGTGATGTTGAAGGTGATGATCGTCTTCGTCGGTCTTCTGTCCGCATCGTTTCCGTCATCCCGGCGCACGAGCTCGCGGGTCTCCACGGAAAATATCTGTCCCTGCACGACCACGGACTGGTAAGGGTCGGTGATCGCCGAGATCGGCGTGATGATCGAGTGGTCGAAGGGTTTGCCGAAGATCAGGTCGGGATCGTCCGGATATTTGCGTCGCTTCTGAAACGCGGGCTTCGGCGACTCCTCCACCGTCGGTTCCTTCTTCGGTTTCGCAATGATATCCTTCGGTTTGTGTCGTTCCCCGGTGCCTGCTTCAGCAGCCGCGCGGCTGCGCACAAGCTTCGCGATGTACTCGTCCGTGTTGTAGACGCGCTCCGCGGGATACGTCTCCGAAAGGTCGTCCGGCTCCGAATAAACAATGCTCAGCTTCGTGAATCGGTCGCTCCAGAATTTCATCCGGTCCGTGAAAACGCTTCTGAAACCGTCCTCCGCAGTCGCGAAGAAGCTGTCCCCGGGCAGGGTCATCTTCACCTCTCCGCCCTCCGCAAAAAATGATGCGGAGCGGATCACGGCGTTATCCATCTGCCGGAACATCATGGTATTTTCCTCCTGAATGAGCTCCAGAAGGAGACGAAGAGCCTCGCCTTCGTCGTCATTTTCCTCGATGCAGTAAAAGCGCACACAGATATCCACTCTCTTCACGATATCCTTGAACGACTGTTGATGCACCTCATCCGAAAGCATACGAAGCACGCCGTACGGAATCAGTTCGTCCGATACGGCGTGAATAGTAATCGTGTTTTCGCTGCGGTTGGCGATGATCTTCTTAACATCGAGTTCCGCAGTCTTATTTCGAAGATCCGCCGGTAACACAAGCCCGCGGATCGCCCGTTCAATCAGCATGGTTGTCCTCTCAAAAAACTGTAAAACCGCGCCGTAATGCCGGCGCCTCCCGAATTCCTACTTCTCTCTCCGAAAGCTCTTCAATTCCTCTTCCAGTGCCGCGAGAAGCTCGTTCTCCGGCAGCTTCCGCAGGATCTCACCCTTGCGGAACACAAGGCCCTCTCCTCCGCCTCCGGCTATTCCGAGATCCGCCTCTCTCGCCTCTCCCGGTCCGTTTACTACGCAGCCCATCACGGCGACCTTGATGTTGAGATCGTCATAGCGGGAAATCATATTTTCCACCTTCTGCGCCAGTCCGATCAGATCGATCTGCGTTCTCCCGCACGTCGGGCAGGAAACCATCTCGATCCCGTTGTTGCGAAGTCCGAGGGAGCGAAGGATCGTCTTCGCCGCGCGAACCTCCTCCAGCGGATCACCGGTGAGCGACACGCGTATCGTATCTCCGATGCCCTCATGCAGCAGGATGCCGACACCTACGGAGGACTTGATGCTTCCCTTCATCACGGTACCCGCCTCGGTTATGCCCACATGCAGCGGATAATCCGTGCGGTCCGCGATCATCTCGTGAGCCTTCACGGACAGCATCACATCCGAGGATTTGATGCTGATCACGATATCCGAGAAATCCGCCTCCTCGAGCATGCGCACCTTGTCAAGCGCGCTCTCCACAAGCCCTTCCGGCGTGACACCGCCGTACTTCGCCACGAGCTCCTTCTCCAGGGAACCGCTGTTCACGCCGACGCGTATGGGAATACCCGCCGCCTTCGCCGCCGCGGCTACCGCGCGCACATTGTCCTCTCCGCCGATATTTCCGGGGTTGATTCGGATCTTGTCCGCTCCCGCCTCGATCGCCGCGAGAGCAAGCCTGTAGTCAAAATGAATGTCCGCCACAAGAGGGATCGATATCTGTCCTTTGATCTCGCGGATCGCCTCCGCGGCCTCCGCCGTCGGGACCGCAACGCGTATGATGTCGCAGCCCTCTCTCTCCAGCGCAAGGATCTGATCAACCGTGGCTTTCACGTCCTCGGTCTTCGTGTTGCACATGGACTGGATCAACACCGGATTTCCCCCGCCGATGACACGATCGCCGATTTTTACTGTTTTCGTTCCAGCCCGCATGACTGCCTCCGATCATACAAAAGATCAACAAAAACTAATGGTTAGCCAAACACGTTTGCGATATCGTTGAACAGGATGAACACCATCAGGATCATCAGAAGGATAAATCCGATCAGCGTTACCACCGCCTCGACTTTCCGGTTCGCCTTCTTGCCGCGGATTGCCTCGATAAAGAGGAACAGCAGCCGTCCGCCGTCCAGCGCGGGGATCGGCAGAAGGTTCATGACACCGAGGTTGGCGCTTAAGAGGATCGCCCAGTTGATCAGGTTCAGGAACGCGTAAAATGTTCCGTCCGTCTCATAGCTCTCCTCGACGACGTTGCTCATCTCGCTCACGACGCGCACAGCGCCGCCGACATCCTTGCGGGATGCCTTGCCCTGGAAAATGTATCCTAGGCTCTTGATCGTCGCCTTATCCAGTATCCGACCTCGTTCACACCGTATTTGATCACACCGATCGGTCCGACCTTCTCGCGGTAATCGATGTTGTACCCGAAGCCGAGCTGATACTCCTCGGTAAGGATCGGCGTCACCTTGAACGTCAGCTCCTGACCGTCTCTTCTGACGACAAATTCCACGGGGTCAGCCCCGATCGGATGCTCGCTGACATACTTTTGGAAATCTGCGGCCGTCGCGATCTCGCAGCCGTTGAACCGGATCACCTCGTCACCGACCTGCAGTCCGGCCTCCGCAGCCGCTCCGACAGCGTCCGTGAGCTTCATTGCCGCAACCGTGCCGTCCTGGTAATAGTTGTAGCCGATACCGCACATGTAGCGTTTCACAAACACCGAATCGTAGGTCTTCGTGAAGGATTCGCCGTTGTGCTCATAGGTGATGGTAACCGTCTTCGGAACACCGTCGAGGGTCTCGTAGAGCGCCACGTCGCGGCCGATCCGGATCGTGTGCTCCTGGTACTCCGTGATCGTGTCCCCGACAGAAAGTCCTGTCTTCTCCGCGACCTCCTCCGTCACCGAGGTGACAATCGCAGGATCATATCCGATGGAACCGATAATGATGCAGGCGAGCAGAAACGCAAGTATGAAATTGAAGAACGGGCCGGCGAAGATAATGCTGATGCGCTGCCACACGTTCCTGCTCGCAAAGGAGCAGCCCTCCTCATCCTGCGGCAGTTCCGTCTTCTCCTTCGCCTCGTCATCCGCGGAGACTTCTGCTTCCTTCGCTTCGTCCTTTGCTTCTTCCTTCTCTGCCTCTTCCTTCTCCTTGTCGATCTCGTCCGTCGTAAGCGGTTCATCGTCGCCGAGCATCAGGCAGGAGCCGCCGAACGGCAGAAGCTTTACCGACCAGCGCGTTCCGCGCATTTTCCACGTGATCAGCCTCGGTCCGAGTCCGATGGAAAATTCTTTGACCGTCACGCCGTTGATGCGCGCGAGCAGAAAATGCCCGAACTCATGGAAACAGATCACAAGACCGATCATGAAGATGGCAAGCAATATGTTCAAATGTCCCGTAGCGATCAGCGCTATGATGGCCGCAACCATCAGGACTGCGCCGACAATCGTGTTCTTCATCCTTCCTTCACCTCTTCAGCAATTCGTAGGTTTCCGCCTCCGCATCAAGGATCTGCGCCAGCGAAGGCGAAGCTATGATGCGGTGTCCGTCAACCGCGCGGCGGATCATCCTCGGGATGTCCATGAAGCCGCATTCTCCCTCCAGAAATCTTGCGACCGCGTACTCATTGGCCGCGTTGTAAACAACAGGCAGCGTGGTGCCCGTCATGGCGCCGTATTCGTAATCTCTCTCAAGCACCTCTCCGGCAAGCGCAAACGCCGGAAAATTTTCCTCATCGGGACGCAGGAACTCTAACTTCCCGACGGTAAACAGATCAAGCTCGTCCGCGATCCGTTCCTTCCTCTCCGGATAGCAGATCGCATACTCGATGGGAAGCCGCATATCCGGTGTTCCCATCTGGCCGATAACTGCGCCGTCCGTGAACTCCACCGCCGAATGCAGAACGCTCTGCGGATGGATCACGACACGGATCTGATCCGGCCTGAGCCCGAACAGCCACCGCGCCTCCATCATCTCAAGACCTTTGTTGACCATCGTCGCGGAGTCGACGGTTATTTTCCGACCCATCGACCAGTTTGGATGCTTCAGGGCATCCTCGACCGTGTATCGCTCCATCTCCTCCTTCGTGCGCCCGCGGAAAGGCCCGCCGGAAGCCGTGAGAAGGATCCTTTTTACGGACGGATGGCCGTAGAAAAATGCGTCTCTCTCTCCGGAAAGCGTCTGCAGCGACTGGAAGATCGCCGAATGCTCACTGTCGATCGGATAGAGCGAAACACCGTGCTTACGAAGCAGCGGAACAATGATGTGTCCCGCCGTCACCAGCGTTTCCTTGTTGGCCAGCGCGACCGTCTTCCCGGCCTCGATCGCCGCGATGGTCGGACGGATACCGATCATGCCGACCACGGCCACCACTGTCATATCCGTGCCGTCGCAGGCGGCAGCCTCCAAAAGGCCGTCCATCCCCTCGGTCACGGTCGTTCCCTCGAGATTGCTGAGGCGTTCGCGAAGCTCCTTCGCCGCAGTTTCATCGTACACGCAAACGATGCGCGGACGAAACTCCCGCGCCTGCTTCTCCAGAAGATCCACGCTCGCGTTGGCGGCAAGCGCCGTTACGGAGAGCTCCTCCGGGTATTTGCGCACCAATTCCAATGTCTGCCGGCCGATCGATCCGGTCGATCCGAGAACGGAAAGCCTCTTCATCTGCGAACTCCTTGTCTATCACGCGTTAAATACGAGCGTCAGCAGCAGAAATGTCGCGGGCGCCGTGAAGATCACGCTGTCAAACCGGTCCAGAACACCGCCGTGTCCGGGGATCAATTTTCCGTAGTCCTTGATCTTGTGCTGGCGCTTGATGCCCGATGCGGCAAGGTCGCCGAACTGCGACAGGATCGAGGCGCAGGCACAGATGACCGGAAACGCGATCAGCGGGCTTCCGACAGCCGAGAGCTTACTTTGAAAGATCAGCGCATACACAAATCCGAGAAGCGCGGCTCCGACCACACCGCCGACGCAGCCCTCCCAGGATTTCTTCGGGCTCAGCACGGGAAATGCCTTGTGCTTCCCGATCAGCCGTCCCACGCAGTACGCGCATGTATCCGAACCCCATGCGCCCAGGAATACGAGCCACACGAGGTACGCACCGCCGTCGAGGACGCGGATGCGGTAAATGCAGCACATCGTCATCGCGACGTAGAAAATGCTGAAAAAGCATGCCAGGATCTGCGTAAAATCATATTTCGGATAGCCGATCACAAAGCAGATCAGCAGTCCGAGCACGATCACGAGGACCATCGGCATGATGTACGTCTCCTGGTCGAACCGGACCAGAAGATAATACCCGACCGCGGCGATCAGGCACACGATCGAGGGGGCCTTCAGATGCACTTCAAACACGCGCTCAAGCTCGATCATTCCGATCAGAGAGATCAAAAGCAGCACGCCCCAGAGCACCCATCCGCCCATATAGATTGCACCGACAGCGATCAACACCAACAGGATTCCGCTGATCAATCGTTCCTTAAACATAGTTTCCTCCCGTTACTCAGTGACGCCGCCGAACCGACGGTCTCTTCCCGCGTAGTATTCGATCGCTTTCTGAAGTTCCTTCTTGTTAAAATCCGGCCAGAGAACGTCCGTAAAATAAAACTCCGTGTACGCCAGCTGCCACGGCAGAAAATTCGAAGTGCGCATCTCACCGCTCGTGCGGATCATCAGATCCGGATACGGAATGCCGGCCGTGTCGAAATACGAGTAAAACAGCGCTTCGTCAAGCTGCTCGGGCGTCTTCGTGCCGTCCGCGCACTCCTTCGCAAACGCTCTCGCAGCGCGCAGGATCTCATCCCGGCCGCCGTAGTTGATGGCAACCTGGAACTTGAGCCCCGTGTTCACGGAGGAAACCTCCTCGAGCTTGCGGATGCTCTCCTGCAGGTCCTCATCGAGGGCGGAGATGTCTCCGATCACGTGGACACGCATGTTGTTCTTGCTGCTTCGTGCGATACTGTCCTTCATGTATTTCCGAAGGAGCTTCATCAAAGCGTCGACCTCGTCCTTCGGTCTCGACCAGTTTTCCGTGGAAAATGCGTAGATGGTCAGGTACTCAATTCCCAGATTCCACGCATCCTCGCAGATCTGCTCTGCGACACGGCTGCCCTGAGCGTGCCCCGCGTTGCGCGGCAGAAAACGCTTTTTCGCCCAGCGTCCGTTGCCGTCCATGATGATGGCGACATGCTTCGGGACGACTGTGGATTGCGTCACTTCTTTCTTACCAAAAGCCATAGTAATCGTTATCCTGCTTCCTGTAAACTTCATACGAAAAGGGCGTCATAGACGCCCTTCGCGATCCGTAATCAATCCGGGACGGAACAAAATCAGACGGTCATAATTTCCTTCGTCTTGTCTTCGACGACCTTGTCGATGTCTTCGATGAAGCGGTCCGTCATCTTCTGCGCATCCGTCTCCATCTTCTTCGTCTCATCCTCGGATATCTCCTTGCCTGCCTTCTTGATCGCATCGTTCGCATCCCTGCGGATGTTGCGGATGGCAACCTTGGCGGCCTCGCCCTTCTTCTTGATATCCTTCGCAAGCTCCTTACGGCGATCCTCGGTAAGCTCCGGGAACGTCAGGCGGATGATCTTGCCGTCATTCGAGGGCGTGATCCCGAGATCGGAGGCCATGATCTGCTTCTCGATCTCCTTGATCATCTTCGACTCCCACGGCTGGATCGCGATCACGCGTGCCTCGGGAACCGAAACATTCGCAACGCCCTGAAGGCTCGTAGGCGTTCCGTAATAATCAACGCGGATCTTATCCAAAAGATGAGGATTGGCACGTCCTGCGCGGATGTTTGCGAATTCCTCCTTGAGATAATCCAGCGTCTTCGTCATAGTCGCTTCAAACGGTTTCAAAACTTCATTCATGTGTAAACCCTCCTGTCTGTCTATAAAACTCAGTCAACCGTAACCACGGTTCCTGTGTTGTTGCCCGATACATTGTTCACGATGCTGTCCGCTTCGTTCAGCGAGAACACAAGCGTCGGAATGCGGTTCTCCATGCACATTACGGTCGCCGTCAGGTCAAGCACCTTAAGCTTCCGGTCGAGAACCTCCTGGTATGTGATGGTCGTAAACTTCTTCGCGTTCGGATTCTCCTTCGGGTCGGAATCGTAGACACCGTCCACGGCTCTGGCCATCACGATCGCATCGCAGTCAAGCTGTATTGCCCGGAGCGCTGTCGCGGTATCCGTCGAAAAATAAGGATGTCCGGTTCCGCCTGCCAGGAAGATCACACTTCCCTTCTTCATCGCGGCAACAGCCTTGTCCTTCGAGAACAGCTCGCTGACTGTTCCGCATGCAAACGGCGTATAGATCTCCGTCGTCATTCCGCAGCAGCGGCAGATCTCCGACATGTAGATACAGTTCATTACCGTTGCCAGCATACCGATGGAATCCGCCTTCGTGCGGTCGATCGTCTCGCTGCTTCTTCCTCTCCAGAAGTTGCCTCCGCCGATGACGATCGCCACCTGCGTACCATCGGCCACAAGCTTTGCGATCTGCTTCGCAACCTCCATGCAGGTTGCCTCATCAAAACCGGTCTTCTTCTCACCCGCAAGGGCTTCTCCGCTCAACTTCAAAAGGACTCTTTCGTATCTTCCCACAACTATGCTCCTTCCGGAAACGACCCGCGGGTTACCCCGCTCATTTCCACTGCTCATTCTACCATACTTATCAGCCCAAATCAACCACAAAAACACACTGCCAAAGGCGTATATGACAAGGCAGTCGCCTTTATGTATTCTTGTGTTGATATGTTAAATATTGTCGGTTTGTACAGAAACAATTGTGCAGCGGTCAGTAACCAAATTATACCGGCGGCGCGAACAATTGTCGGAGCGTGCGATTTCTCTCGCACGCGAGACAATTCGTATCGCGCACAGCCGGACTACTTCGTCCCGCTGCACAATTGTTTACAAAAAACAAAGGGGGCGTCGAAAGACGCCCCCGCGGTGTTTCGTTGGTTTGGGAATTACATACCCATCTGCTTTGCAACTTCCTCAGCGAAGTTCTCCTCGCGCTTCTCAAGGCCTTCACCGGTCTCAAAGCGAACGAACTTCACAATGTCGAGATCCTTGGAAACGCTTGCAACGTAAGCTGCAACCTTCTTCTCCTGATCCTTGACATAAATCTGGTCAACAAGGCAGATCTCCTTGAGCTCCTTGTCAAGACGGCCCGGAACGATGCGCTCGATAACGATGTTCTCAGGCTTCGGCTTAGCGCTCTCAGCATTTTCCTTAAGAGCTTCCTTCGTAATGATATCGGTCTCGGAAGCGATGAAGTCAGCGGAGATCTCCTCCTTGCGGACGTAAGCCGGCTTCATGGCGCAAACCTGCATAGCAATGTTCTTAGCGCACTCAACCGTTGCGTCGTTAGCCTCACCCTTCATCTGAACAAGGATGCCGAGCTTGCCGCCGTTGTGGATGTAGCTTACTACGAAGCCGTCCTCGGCA
>CADBLW010000150.1 GCA_902795625.1 uncultured Lachnospiraceae bacterium
GGCCGCACGGCAGAAAAGCTGCGTGACGAAGCATCGACCGCACAAAAAAGGAAGCCGCTGGGGCTTCCTTGTCAAATCACATACTATTCAGAATTCACAGGAGTAAAACATATGGTTCTCAGAAAAGATCTTCTTTCCATCGGCTTCTACAAACTGAGCGCGTTTCACGGAAGCGACGGCCCTCTCAACTACCGCATCGAAATGTTCAAGGTCGAGGACGGCGTTGACGAAAAGGGCGAGAAAAAATACAAGATCGGCGGTCTCCGCCTCATCACCTACCCGGGCCCGTACAACTACGACAACACGGATGACTCGCTGAAGGAGGCGAAGGATTTTCCGTTTGAGGCGGCAAGCCTCGACGCGATCACTGACTATCTGAATTCCGGTGTCCCGCTCGCTCACATCAACGAGCGGCTTGCTCAAAGCACGACCGAGTAAATCACAGTACGATCGACTGAATATCCTTGAGAAGGATCGTGATCGTGCCGTCCTCCGCCTGCACGTACTCCACGTAATCGGGGTTGCGCAGGTAGTTGACCGGCACCAGCAGCTCGATGCCGTTGTCCGTCACGATCTTCTGTTTGCGCGTCAGCGCGCGCTCCGTCTTCGGGCTCACCGTGATGGGCTCCGTGGGGATCTTCGCGACCTCCATGCGCTCGTGGAACCGCTCTCCCGCGGTCTCGCTGTCGGAAAATACCGTCTGCTCCACGACGGGCACGCTCACGCACCCCGTCGCCTCGGCGTGGTTCGCGACCTCGGTCTTGTACTCCATGATCTTCTCCGGCACCTGTTCCTTCGGATAGCACTCGCGGATGACCTCGACCGCAGCCTCGCTCATCACTTCTACCGTCTTCTTCTCCGATGCTTTGGCGCGAAGCTGAAGCACCGTCTCCGCAAGGTAGTTGACCTTGCATTCATCGATATACGCCTCCACGTCCGCCACGCGCGCGACACCGTTCACGACATCCGCCGTAAAATACTCACATCCCCGCAGCGACGCCTTGGGCATCACCTTCGAGTTCAGGATCCAGGACACCTCGCCCTCCGGGCTCAGGCGGCACTGGAACATCTCCGTGTAGGGCATTTTAAACATTGCCACGTGGGGCCGCTCCTGCGCGAGGAAGAAGGTGAAGATCGCGCAGCCGGGGCGCATCGTCGCATTGTCGCGGACAAGCGCGTACAGCACCTCCGAAAGGGTGCTCACCATCGCCTCCAGCCCCTCGGGCTCCTTCGGCGCCACTTCCGCAAGATAATCATCCCCGCCGTACGAAGCGGTCCTCGCCGCCGTGTCCGACAGCGCCGCCGCGCACAGTTTGGCCGTGTAGCCGTACAGCGCATCCTCCGGGTCCAGCTTCACCTCGTTGTATTTCGGCGACGGAAGCACCGGATCAATGGTGCACAAATACGTCTTATAAAGTTCAATATCTCCTGCCTTCATGGCAACCTCCGAATATCAGTCAAATTTCAATAATGACGGTTTCAACGCCCGTCTGTTTTTTTCTCAAATTTTCTCGGAATATTTTCCGACATTTTGCGTCTTATGCGAAAAATTCTGCAGCTTCCCGGTGTACTCCGTGATCTTGATGCGGTAGTGCTCGATCTGTTTTTCGTTGAGCTTGCCCGCATCCATCAGCTCCGCATAGCGCTTCTTCAGCTCCTCCAGGTCCTCCTTCGTCGCGTCGCGATAGTTGTTCGACGCGTTCAGGTGCAGCCTCGTGAGGATCTGCTCCAGCTCACTGTGAGTCTCTTTCTTAAAAAAGGAAAACATGTGTTGCCCTCCGTTCTGTCTGATCAAACCATGTGCGCCCGGAAGAAATCCGTCTGCTCCCGGTTGGCCTTCTCGCCCTCCTCGAGGTACATGTTCACCTGGAACACGTGTCCGACCTCCTTCGCCTCCGGCGAGCCGAAAATCCTGCAGCACACCTCAACCCCGCGCGACTCGATGAGCTTCGCCGTCGGCTCGCACTCGATGAGCAGCGGATCGTTGTATGCCGAGAAGATATAGGTCGGCGGATAGTCCGCCGTGATGTTCGCAAGCACCTCGGTCCTGGGATCGTCATAAAGCTTCTCATCCCCGAAGTAGTCAAGGAGCATCGGGTTTCTGCGCGCTTCCTCCGTATCCCCGTTGAAGCGGTACGTTCCGCAGGACAGCCCGATCGCGCGCACGCGGACATTTTCCGGGATCGCAAGCCCGAACAGCGCACCGTACTCCCGGTTGGTCAGGATACAGGAAACCTGGCTCACAAGCTGCGCGCCCGCGGAATCCCCGACAAGGAACACGTTCGAGGTGTCCAGCCCGTACCGGTCCGCATTGTCCGAAACCCACCGAAGCACCGCGATCGCGTCCTCAATGGGCGACGGAAAATGAAACTCCGGCGCCAGGCGGTAGTTGTAATTCACCACGGCAAATCCAAACTCCGCAAGGTGCATGCAATAGAAGCGGTAAAGCTCCTTATCGCCGTAGAAGAACCCGCCGCCGTGGATGCTCACGATCACCGGCCACCTGCCGGCCGCGGTCTTTCCGCTCTCCGCCGTCTCCTTCGGCACATAGATATCCAACAAATTCCACGTATCGTACGGACCGTACGAAATGTCACGGTATTTTTCGACTGTCTCCGGCTCTGTCAAGCCGGCGTCGCGCTTCGCGTCGCTCTGCGCCCACGCCTTGCGCATCGCAATTACCCGTTCCGGTATTGTGCTCATCATATAGTTCCCTCCTCATAAAAGCCCCTGTCACCACGCTCACCTGACCCTTTTATTATACCGAATTCAGGCAGGAGAATCAACGACTTCAGCGGGCCGCGGGCCCATTTTCCGCCCCGGGAAATCCCCTTGCCTCTGTCACGCTAATGCGTTATAATGAGACTGCAGTCTTATTTTGAAAATGCGCCCCCAAGGGCGTTTCCGAAGATGGGAGGATTTCTGTTATGGACGCAAAAGCCGCCGCAAGGAAGACCGCAGCTACGCGGGAAAATATCAAAAACGCACTGCTCACCCTGATGGAGACGAAGCCGTATCATGACATCAGTGTGCCGGAGATCGTGCTGGAGGCATCGACCGCGCGCTGCACGTTTTATCGGCATTTTCCGACGAAGGATGACGTGCTGCTCGCCTGCTGCAAGGACCGGTTTGAGGGACTGTTCCGCTCCATGCAGGAGGAGCCGTCGTACACGTTCCACGACACGAGCCTGGGCTACTACCAGTATTGGCAGGAGCACAAGACGTTTCTGCAGCTGCTGCAGAAGCAGGACCTCCTGTTCTTCTTCACGAAAAATCTCGACCGTTTCCTCTACGAGGTGACCGGCCGCTCAGGGGCAGAGGACGCGGCGGATGCACCGCCCGCCAAGCAGGTCTACCACTTCTTCTGCAGCATGTCCGCCATGAGCGGTATCCTTCTGTACTGGCTGAACAGCGGCTGCCGCGAGTCCGCGGAACAGCTCGCCCAGTTCTACGTCTCCTTCCTCGCCGAGGGCAGCGAGGGCGACAGGGACTGCCGCTACTTCCGCGAGCATCATGCCTATCCGTTCGACCCGAACTACGTATAATTTGTTACTGCGCGCACGCAGCCGACGTACATCACATTTACCTTTTGCCATAAATCCCGGAAAGATTTCCGTATCTTTCTCAGAAACCGCCGGAAAACGGCACGGAAAGGAGTTAATCAATGAAAGTGTACACGTCTCATCGGGCTTCAAGACTGATCGCCCTGCTTCTGACAGCACTCATGCTGACCGGCCTGCTGGCAGGATGCGGAGATTCCGCAACGCCGCGCAAGCCGAAGGATCCCGATTCAAAGCCGACCGCCGGGGCCGACACACCGACGCCTGAGGTCACCGGCGAACCGAACCCCACGGACGGACCCGAACCGACCGGCCCGGACATCCCTACCGGCGAACCGCAACCGACGGATGAGCCGACGCCTGCTCCGACAGACGAGCCGACACCAACCGCCGAACCGTCGCCGACGGAGACTCCGACGCCGACCCTTACGCCGACACCGGCGGTCACATTCGGAACCAAAACCGAGGACCTCGAGGGTTTCTGGTACTCCAAGACCATTCAGGGACTTGAGGGCGAGGAGCAGCCCTGCGCCGGCAATCCGGAGCTGGATTACACACTGGAGCTCTATTTTGAAGACGGTTATGACCGTGCAACACTGACACATCAGATCCCCTTCGATGATCCCTACAATGAATACGGATTTGGCCCGGAAACGGATTTCGATCTGAAGTATTCCTTTAACGATGACGAGAAGGAGCTGTATCGCTCCTGGAATTACGGCGTGATCGATTATCTGTCCAATCCCACGGATATCACCAAAGGACACCTCATTTACTCCTGCATACGCACGGAAAATGATGAGGTTCCCGAGCATGCCCTGCTGATCGTCGACGCACAGCCTGACGGCACCATCAGCACAGAACTTGTTTACGTCCTCGACAACGGATCCTTCCCGGTCTTCGTAACAACGACCTATACAAAGCCTGCCGTAGCCAACGGGTGCACCTACGATGACTTCCTCGGCGTATGGCATATGCGTTCCCACGCCGCCTACTATGAGGAGGGTTTCTATGAAGATACTCCGGGTTCCCGTGACATCCTCGTTTTTAACAAGGATGGCTCTCTGGACAATATCTACCTGATAAGCAGTAACGATGATGATGAGGGCTACCAGGTTCAGGTGAACCATTTCCGCATGCGCACCGAATTTACGGAAGAGGAACTGGCCATGTACCGCCAATGGGACAAGGATGGTATCATTGTCTGGGGTGAACGTGAGGACGGTGAAGCGGAAGCAACCGCAAAAGCCGGCTCCAACATCAAATGCAGACGACTTGTGTATTCCGATGACGACGGCACCCTGCTCTCCATCACCTGGCGCGATTCCTGGGGCACATACCTCGCCGTGGATTACATCGCTCACAAAACCGGCGGCACGGATTACGATGACAACCCCATCGACGGCCGTGAATTCATGACCTACTTCACCTACAAGCGGGACTTCGTGAGGGAAGAGGGCAAGGAAGATATCGGTAATTACTACGAGGATTTCTTCGGCACATGGAACCTGAAGGAATTCCGCGCTGACGGAGATACTTCCGTAACCGCATGCGACGACCCGGAGCAGGCAGTGAAACTCCGGATCAACATGTACGGAACAGCGCAGGAAATTTATGAAGGAACGGTAATCGCAAACTATGAGCTTCGCGAGAAGAAGTCTTCCTCCGATCCGGCCTGGTATGCGGATTACAACCTTCAGGATGTCGTGACCGACCTGTCCAAGCATCGCATTGTATTCCGCTGCACGGACTCCACCGGTTATCCCGGCGCGCTGATCGTGATCGACATGAATGAAGACGGCACCATTTCCACCCTGTATTACGGGAAAAATGATGCCGGAACCTCATACAAGCCTTATAACAAATACACCCTTGAAACCGGTGTTATTCGAAGAGAGTAACAAAAACAAGAGCACCGATAAGGGCTGCGCACTGACATGGTGCACAGCCCTTATTTTCATCGGAAAATGTATCTACCCAAAGAACGTCGTCATTATAAACCCGAGCAAAAAGAGGGGCAAAAACAATCCGATCAGCCATGTGATGAAATAGATAAACACCTGGGCGATCGGATCCGTTTTCTCGTCCACAAACGGTATTTTACTTCGGATCCCCAGATAATCTCCGCAAAATGCCACCGTCCAGAAAGCCATCACCAGCATGAACAGGATCATTGTTGCCGGATGATAATCGTTCTGCAACGTTTCGCGGATCATGTACCCAAGGACGAACGCGATCACCGCATAGATGATACAGGCGATTATCATGTTTTTAATTTTTCCGGTACGGAAGCCCGGCGGATACCAGCGGTTTCCCGCCAGCAGGCGCTTAACCTCGCGGATGCTCCCGGGGCGGGCCGACGGATCCAGATTTGTGCACCTTACAACTACACGGTGAAGGGATCCCGTGGCCGTCTGTTCCTTCGGAATATGCCCGGTCAACAGCTCGTTTAGGATCACTCCGATCGCATATATGTCGGTTCGCTCGTCGGACGCGGCAAAGCCGAACTGCTCCGGCGCCGCATACCCCATCGTTCCGAGCAGACGCGTATCCTTGGTCTCCTCTCTGCTGACGAATTTGCCAGAGTCAAAATCGACAATGAACGGCTGCCCGTCGCCTCGGAGGATTATATTTTCCGG
The DNA here is from genome assembly GCA_902795625.1 of uncultured Lachnospiraceae bacterium. Classification (GTDB taxonomy): domain Bacteria; phylum Bacillota; class Clostridia; order Lachnospirales; family Lachnospiraceae; genus ISDg. The sequence continues at coordinate 6,200 of CADBLW010000150.1, forward strand.
TTTGAGATCACGGCACACGATCGGTCTCGGCGCCCCGTGCAGACAGATCAGCACGTCACAGATTTTCCCGACCAGTCTCCTCGCCCGCTTCTCCGTTATCGGGCCCTCCTTCTCCATGAAGCTGCGGAGCGTCTCCCCGCTCACAAACTCTTCGATCACTATGATGAAGCGATCATCCCTGATGCACTCGTAGATTTTCGGAACGCCCTCATATTGCGCCGTCCGCAGATGCTCGTACAGCTCCAGGTTGCGCGCGTCCAGCACTTTCCGCACACACACCTGCCCGTTCGCGGCATTTCTCACAAGCATGACTTTGCCGTTCTCCGATAACGGTTCGATTTCACGGTACAATGACAATAGACCTCTGTCCTGCTGTGTCATAGCGCGCTCTCCTCTTCGGCTGCGGAGCA
>CADBLW010000151.1 GCA_902795625.1 uncultured Lachnospiraceae bacterium
CGTTTCCTTCTGCGCCTACAGAATTACTCCGAACAGCACACATACTCCTACTCTCAGAGCGTTACTCCGAACGGCGCACATCCGCCCACTCTCAGAGCGTCACTCCGAACAGCTCCATCAGGCGCTCAAACTCATCAAGCGAGAAGAAGGAAACTTCAATCTTGCCGGTATTCCCCTCCCTGCCTGTGATCGCAACCTTGGTTCCCAGGGCCTGCTTCAACTTTTCTTCGTACCTTGCGTAGGCGCGGGCAACCGCCGCAGACTCTTTCTTCTGCGGTTTCTTATCCTTCACGGGCGTAAGAAGCTTGCGAACGTAGGCTTCCGCCTCACGCACGCTCATGCCCTCCTTCACGATCTTCTCGGCGGATGCGATCTGCATCTCCGGATCGGCGATCGAAAGGAGTGTTCTCGCGTGACCCGCGGAGATTTCATTATTGATCAGCATTTCCTGGACACGATCCTCGAGCTTCAGAAGACGAAGCGCATTGGTTACCGTGGTACGGTTCTTGGAAACACGCTCAGCAACCTGCTCCTGCGTCAGCGAATACTCTTCGATCAGCTTGCGATACGCAACAGCTTCCTCAATCGCGTTCAGATTCTCGCGCTGCAAATTCTCGATCAGCGCAACCTCGTACAATTCCTGCTCCGAATAATCGCGGATCAGAACCGGAACCGTCTTCAAGCCGGCCTTCATCGCTGCTCTCCAGCGACGCTCGCCGGCAATAATCTCGTAGGTCTTCTCTCTCTTACAAACGATCAGAGGCTGGATAATCCCGTGAATCTTGATGGACTCCGCCAATTCCTCGAGCGCAGCCTCGTCAAATGCCCGTCTGGGCTGATCGCGGTTCGGCTCAACCTTGGAAATCGGAAGCATTGTTTCACGTGAAACATCCTCCACCGTCGGATCAACCTTCTTCGCAATATCCTTATCTATCTTCTTGGAGATCAATGAATCCAGTCCCATGCCGAGACCGCCTCTTTTAGCCATATCGATTCCTTTCTAACAGCATCTATCGCTGTATACTCCTCATTCCTGCCATCAGTCACAGTATCTGCGCTGTCTCAGTTTCGCTGCGCGACCATATAAATCACTTCTTGCGAAGCAGTTTCTTTCTCTTTACAAGCTTCTTTCCGTTCTGCCGGAGCACTTCCACCGCGAAATCACGGTAGGACTGCGCCGCAGAGGACCTCTTATCGTAAAATGTAATCGGCATTCCGTAGCTCGGTGCCTCCGCAAGGCGTACCGCTCTCGGGATTACCGTGCGGAAAATCTTTTGATTGAGATTGTTATATACGTTCTCAACGACCTGCGCGGAAAGATTGGTTCTGTTGTCATACATCGTAAACAGAACGCCGTCAACCTGAAGCTTTTCGTTCGTACGGTCCTTGATGATCTCGATCGTATCAAGGAGCTGCTTCAGACCTTCCAGAGCGAGGAACTCGCACTGCAGCGGGATGATCACCGAATCCGACGCCGTAAGCGCATTACAAGTGAGCGTATTCAGCGAAGGCGGACAGTCGATCAGGATGAAATCATACTGATCCTTGATCGCCGCAAGAGCCTTATCCAGAATAAAGTTGCGGTCATCAAACTCGACTACCTCAACCTCAGCGCCCGCAAGATCCAGCGTGGACGGAATAATATCAATCCCGGCAAATCTTGTCTGAACGATGCACTCGGAAACCTCCGACTTGCCCGTAAAAAGCTCGTACGACGAAGCTTCCTGCTCATCCTTATCAATGCCGAGACTGGTAGTGGAATTTCCCTGCGGATCCACATCCACGATCAGAACATTCATGTTGTATTCTGCCAGGCAGGCAGCAAGACTGACCGTTGTAGCCGTCTTTCCGACACCGCCCTTTTGGTTCGTAATGGAAATAATCTTCCCCATAGAAGTAATCCTCCGTACCTACATCCGCACAAATCAGTGCAAGACAAAGTATACCACAGAAGCAAAGAAAACGCCACTACTAGATGTGGCGTTTTCACTGTATCAGGATACCAAAAACATGTCAAAGTAAACAAATCGGACACGCGACATTTTACGTTACGCCCCGGTGATCGGCGCGTTCATCGGCTTTCCGCCGCCTCTTGGGTATTTGCGGTCAGTAGTCGTGATCTTACGGACAACCGCAAGGCAGCGTCCGTAATCGCTGCAGGGCACCGTGAATTTCTCGCGGTTTTCGATCGTTCCGCCCATAAGACGGATAGCCTTGGCCGCATCATCGATCTCCGCATCGCTGTCCGCAGACTTGTATGCGATCATCGCGCCGCCGACCTTGACATAAGGAAGGCACAATTCCGTGAGAGATGCCATCTTGGTAACTGCTCTGGAAACGCAGAGATCATAACCCTCGCGATGCTCCGGCTGTCTTCCGAGCTCCTCGGCGCGCCCATGGACACAGGTTACGTCCGTTAGCCCAAGCTCCGTAGTTACCTGTTCAAGGAATTTTACGCGCTTTCCGAGAGAGTCGAGCAGCGTGATCTTCCACTGGGGGAAGAAGATCTTCAGCGGAATTCCGGGAAAACCTGCACCGGTTCCCACATCGATGATTCTCAAAGGCTTGTTCAGTTCGCCGGGAAGAAGTGCCTTCACAAGACTGAGGCTGTCCAGCCAATGCTTGACGCAGACCTCCTTGTACTCGGTGATCGCAGTAAGGTTCATCACCTTGTTCACTTCGACCATGCGCTCATAATATGTATGAAGCTGATCAAGCTGTTCATCCGTACAGTCGAGCATGAGCTCTTCAAGTCCCTGTTTCAGGACGCTGTCATCGTACATAATTTCTCCTCCGGAATCACTCCTCCGATGTTTCACGTGAAACATTGGCAAGCCAGACAAGCAACACGGAAATATCCGCGGGCGACACTCCGCTGATCCGGGACGCCTGTCCGACATTCATCGGCCGGAGCTGCTGAAGCTTCTGGCGAGCCTCCAGTCGCAGCGAAGGGATCGCAGTATAATCAAGATCCTCCGGCAGTCGTCTTCGCTCGAGCTTTTTGAAGTGTTCCACCTGCTGCCGCTGCCGCTCAATGTAGCCCTCGTATTTTACTTCTATTTCTACTTGTTCTATAACATCTGACGCAAGCTCTTTTCGCTCCGGATCGAGGGGCGCGAGCATCTCATAGGTCATCTCCGGTCTGCGCAGCAGCTCTGCGAGCGAAGTTCCGGTATGTATAATTGCTGTATTAATACTGCGTAAATATTCACACACTTTTTCCGAAGCGCCCAAAATCGTCTCATTCAGGCGCCGCAATTCTTCGGCGATGGATTCCTTCTTTTTGAGGAACTTTTGGTACCGCTCCTCGGAGATGAGTCCGACCTCGTGTCCGATCTCCGTCAGACGAAGATCCGCGTTGTCCTGTCGGAGCAGCAACCGGTACTCCGCACGGCTCGTCATCATCCGGTACGGCTCTCTCGTCTCCTTCGTCACAAGGTCATCGATCAGCACACCGATGTATCCCTGCGAGCGGTCGAGCACCACCGGCTCCTTTCCCTGCACAAGACGCGCCGCGTTGATGCCCGCGATCAGCCCCTGCGCGGCAGCCTCCTCGTATCCCGAGCTTCCGTTGGACTGTCCGGCACTGAAGAACCCGTGGATCGTCTTGCTCTCCAGCGACGGCTTCAGCTGTGTCGCCTTCAGGCAGTCATACTCGATCGCATACGCGTTGCGCACGATCTTCGCGTGCTCCAGTCCGCGGATGGAACGGTACATGCGGATCTGCACTTCCTCGGGCAGGCTCGACGAGAGCCCCGATAGATACACCTCATTCGTGTACTCGCCCTCCGGCTCGATGAACACCTGGTGCCGGTCCTTCTCCGGGAAGCGCACCACCTTGTCCTCGATGGACGGGCAGTATCTCGGGCCCGTGCCCTTGATATCGCCGGAAAATAAAGGCGAACGGTCGATATTTTCCCGAATGATCTCGTGGGTATTCTCGTTCGTGTATGTCAGGTAGCACGGGATCTGTTCCCGCGCGATATCCTCAGGTGTATTTTCAAAGGAGAACGGCACAACCGGGTCGTCCCCGAGCTGGATCGTCATCGCGTCGTAATCCACCGTGCGGCCGTCGATGCGCGCAGGCGTTCCGGTCTTAAACCGCAGCACCTCAAGCCCCGCATTGACAAGCGAATCCGTGAGCATTGTCGCCCGCGGCAACCCGTTCGGTCCGGTGTACTGGCTGACCTCGCCGAAGATACAGCGGGCATTCAGATACACGCCGGAGCACAGGATCACCGCCTTGCACGGATAGATCCCGCCGGACGCGATCTTCACGCCGGTCACCTTCTTCGTGCCGTCGCCGCAGTCCTCCCACAACAGCTCCGCCACCTCCGCCTGCTTCAGCGTGAGATGGTCCTGGTTCTCCATCACCTTCCGCATCGAAGCCGTGTAGCGCTGCTTGTCGGCCTGCGCGCGCAGCGAGTGCACCGCCGGCCCCTTGGAAATATTCAGCATTTTACTCTGAATATATGTCTTGTCTATGTTTCGCCCCATCTCGCCGCCGAGCGCGTCCAGCTCTCTCACCAGATGCCCCTTGCTCGTGCCGCCGATGTTGGGGTTGCACGGCATCAGCGCGATCGTATCGGCACTCACCATGAACACGATCGTCTCGCAGCCGAGCCGCGCGCACGCCAAAGCAGCCTCGCAGCCGGCATGCCCCGCCCCGATCACGGCAACGTCGTATGCTTCACATGTAAATTCCGGTACATTCATGCATGAAATCCTCTGTTTCTCCGTGCTTCTTGTCTCTGTGTTTATCGTCTCTGCATTTATTCGGAAAATGCATCCTCATTACCCGTAAAATGCCGCCTCAAAACTCCGTAAATCCGCGCACCCAAACTCTCATTTGCCGAGGCAGAATTCACTGAAGATCATATTGATGACATCCTCATCCGGCTCTTCGCCGAGGATCGTTCCGAGCGCCTCGTAAGCGGCTGTCAGGTCGATCGTATAAAAATCCTCCGGCATTCCCGCTGCCATGCTGTCCTGTACGCGAAGAAGGCTTCCCTCCGCTGCGATCAGCGCCTGCTTATGCCGTTCCGAGGTGATCACGCACTCGTCATCCGCCGCGATCCGTTCCGCGAAAAACATTGATGTGATGCGCTCCTCCAGGTTCTCAAGCCCGAGGCCCTGCTTCGCGGAAATACCGATGGGCTCGGCCCACGCGACGGTTTGATCTGTCGCGCCGCTTTGCTCTGCCGCTGCTTTTTGCTCTGCCTCCCCGCCTGTGATCTCAGCGATCACTGCACTGAGCGCTGCAGCATCCGTCACAGTCGGAAGATCCGACTTGTTCAACAGCGCGATCATCGGTTTTCCTGCGCAGGAA
>CADBLW010000152.1 GCA_902795625.1 uncultured Lachnospiraceae bacterium
GCCCGGGACACCGACGCCGACAACGGAACCGTCGCCCGTGCCTACGACGGAACCTGTTCCTACGCAGTCCGGAAGCAAGGTTCCGACGCAATCCGGAAGTAAGGTGCCGACACCGGTTACAAAGAAGTCTTCGGACTGGCCCGGCGTTGATGGGGATAAGGGCATCCTGAATGAGCCGGAATTTCTTCGCCCGGCCGCGGGACGCGTGTATGAAAGGCAGATCAAGCTCGCTGTCGAATCCAAAATCGTGATCGTCGATACGGTCAAGACGGAATTCAATGAGATATGGTACAAGGTTGCTGCCATGGTGGACGGCAAGGTTACATATGGCTACCTTCAGGCAGCGGCAGTGGATCTCGGCACGAAACTGCAACCGACACCCGGCAAGAGCGGCTTGAATAAAGTTGGAACAGGCGGTCTTTCGACGACGCATGGCAAGGACCGTGATGGAGACGGAATATATATCGTAGTTCTCGATCCAGGGCATGGAAGTCCTTTCTCCGGAGCTTCCCATTTCGGAGCGTCCGAGCATAATTTGACTCTCAAGGTCGCAAACTACTGCAAAGAATATCTTGAGAATAATTACGACAATGTTAAGGTCTATCTCACAAGGACCGGAAGCAGCTGCCTTGATCAGAACTCGGATGTGGATGACCTGGAGCGTCGTGTCCGGTATGCGAAGAGCAAAGGAGCAGATGTTCTTGTCAGTTTGCATTTTGACGCGTTCGCAGGCTCTGCGAGAGGCGCCGAAGGGTTGATCCCGCATGAGAAGCAGTATGAAAAATGCAAGGCTCTCGCGTCACAGATCCTGAGCAATCTTGAAGCGCTCGGGATTAAGAACCTCGGATGTATGACACGCCTCAGTGAGAGGTCAAGGTACAGTTATCCGGGAGGCAGCAGGATGGATGGTTACCTGATCAACCGCCTCGGAATTGAGAGCGGCATCGTGACCTGTATCATCGAGCACGCGCACATGGATAACGAGAGTGATTTCAAAGCGTTCTGCAATTCGGATGAGAAACTGAAAAAACTCGGCATCGCGGACGCGACAGGAATCGCATCCTATCTGGGATTGAAGAAGAAGGAAGTGCCGGGAACACCAACGCCTACGCCGGAAGCAACGCCTACGACGGAAGCAACACCTACGCCGGTACCGACAACCGAGCCGGAGCCTACGCCTACCGCGGAACCGCAACCGACTGCCGAGCCGGAGCCTACGCCGACGGATGAGCCGCAGCCTACAGCGGAACCGCAGCCGACTGCGGAGCCGGAGCCGACGACGGAGCCTTCACCGACAGAGGAAGCGAAACCGTCGGAAGCACCGCCGGAAGAAGTGTCACCGACAGAGGGGGCTTCGGAAACACAGCCCGAGACGCCGCCTTCGGAGTGAGACAGTTCCGGAGGCTGACGCAGACGACGCGGAGGAGAAACGGGCGATTGACAAGGACAGTGCGGAAGGGGGAAACCGCATTTTCCGTGATATAGAGAAGGGCAGACGCGGAACAAGTAATGTTTCGCGGTAAATACGTACTATATAATGTACAGCGGGAAGGATTACAGAAACAATGAGCCGTATACGCAGAGTATTAGAACTGCTGGCGGTGGTGGCAATAGCAATCCTTGTCTTCCTGGCGTGCACGGAAGTGTCGCCCGGGACTGAGGAGACACAGCTCGGAACGGTAAGCAGTACGCCTGCGGCGAACATGACACCTGCGGTGATCACGCCCACGGCGGAACCGGTTCCGTCCGTGCAGGCAACCCCGACACCCCGGAACTCGCCGACGCCGGTCAGCGCTTCCGCGCCTCCTTTGAAGAAGGGCTCCAAGTATGCGGACGTCGAGGGCGAGCAGGGAGTGCTGAACGAGAGGGAGTATTTCCGGAGCGCTCCGGGCCGCAACCAGCGGCGTGAGTACCGTCTGGAGTATCACACAAAGCTGGTTGTTGTAGATCAATACAAATCGGAATTTAACGAGATCTGGTACCGCGTCGCCGTTGTGATCGACGGCAGGACGGAGTACGGCTATGTCCAGGCATCGTCGGTGGACCTCGGCAAAGCGAAACCGACACCGGCCAAGACCGGACCGGTCAACTGCGGTGACGGTGACACATCCATCCGCCACGGTGAGGATCGCGACGGGGACGGTGTGTACGTGGTAGTGCTTGACCCCGGGCACGGCGGATCATTTTACGGAGCATCCCACTACGGAGCCATCGAGAAGATACTCAATCTGAAGGTGGCGCTTGCCTGCCAGGAATACCTGGAGAATAATTATGAAAATGTCATCGTGTATCTCACCCGGGACAGAGACCGCTCCCTCGATCCCGTGAGCGATGTCGACGACCTTGAGCTGCGTGTGCGGGTCGCGGTGGACGCGGAGGCGGACATCATGGTCAGTCTTCATTTCGACGCCGACGGCGGCAGACATCGCGGCGCGGAGGGCCTGGTGACCAAGGGCGAGCTGCACGAGAAGAGCATGGCGCTATCGTCCCTGATCCTAGAGAACCTGGAGGCGCTGGGGATCGAAAACCTCGGCAACCGAAAGCGGCGCAGCGAGCGTTCCCGCTACAGCTACCCCGACGGGGAGTACATGGACGGATACCTGATCAATCGTCTGGCAGCGGAGTCGGGGATCGTCAACTGTATTATCGAGCACGCGCAGATGGACAACGAGCAGGATTTCTACGATTTCTGCGACACCGACGAGAAACTTACGAAGCTCGGTATCGCGGATGCTATGGGCATCGCGACATACCTGGAGCTGAAACCGAAATCACAATAACGATCGACGGCCCTTTCCGTGAGGAGAGGGCCGTTTTCGTGTGCAGGAGAACTCCTCAGATTTTCAATTATGAAATAAATGTAAACTGTATTGACATTTTGAAAGGTTAGTGCTTAAATATGGA
>CADBLW010000153.1 GCA_902795625.1 uncultured Lachnospiraceae bacterium
TAGCAAAGAAGAGTTGAAAAACGGGGGTTGACAACCACCGCGCCACTTTGCTACAATTTGCACGAACCCATGGGGGAGTAGCAAACGGGGCGCGAAAGCGCCGCGGAGCAAGTCGTCATCACGGCGATGTCAGCCCGGCTTGCTTGTAAATGCGAGACTCATGTATGCCTGCCATACATGGAACGAATCTCGCGACATAATGCATATTTTGAGGATTTCGGGACCGGATATGGCAATGCATATCCGGTCCTACGTGCGTTTAGGGAGGAAATCACCCGGGTACATCTGCTTAGGGAAAAAGGGAACATTATTTTAAAAAAGTTTCCGAAAGGGCTTGACAAGTGAATGGCTGTTCAACTATAATGCCGAACAGATGAACAATCATTCAACTGTTAACGCAGGAAAAGCGATGCCCCGGGAGGATGAACTCCTTAAAAAGCGCGTAAATATGGCGAACGTCGGAAAGACGTTCACCGTATTCGGTGATGCACACTCGCGCGCGAGGAAGGCGGCTGCGCCGCCCGCTCTCGGCGCAAGTAAACTCACCTTGTTCGTTTACTATACAAGGTATCGCATTGCATGCGGGAAAAGGAGAACACCATGAGTTTTGTGGAGATCAAAAACGTGAAGAAAAGCTACGGCGAGGGCGAGGCGCGTCAGACGGTTCTGGACGGCGTGGAGCTCTCGGTGGAGAAGGGGGAGTTCTGTGTGCTGCTCGGTCCGTCCGGCAGCGGCAAATCCACCCTCCTCAACATCATCGGCGGCATCGACGAGGCCGATGACGGATATGTGATGATCAACGGCGAGAAGACCGCCGACATGAATGAGAAACGGCTGACGCAGTACCGAAGGGATCACCTCGGGTATGTGTTTCAGCTCTACAATCTGATCCCGAACCTGACAGTGCGGGAGAACATCGAGGTCGGCGCGTACCTGAGCAAGAAACCGCTCAACGTCGACGAACTTCTGAAGACTCTCGGCCTCTACGAGCACCGTCACAAGCTGCCGACCCAGCTCTCGGGCGGCCAGCAGCAGCGCACGGCCATCGGCCGCGCCGTCATCAAGAACCCCGACATTTTACTCTGCGACGAGCCTACCGGCGCGCTCGATTACAACACATCCAAGGAAATCCTGGCGCTTCTTGAGCGCATCAATAAAGAGTACGGAAACACCATCATCATGGTGACGCACAATGATGCTCTGAAGAACATGGCGGACCGCGTCGTAAAGCTCCGTGACGGCAAGGTGAGCCGCAATTACCTCAACGAGACCAAGCTGCCTGTCAGCGAGATCGAGTGGTAAGGAGGCGACCCATGAGAAACCCGATGAACCGGAGGCTGCCCCGCGAACTGAAGGCAGACTTCGGAAAATACTTAGTCATTTTCCTCTTTATCACCATGGTCGTTTCGGTCGTCTCGGGCTTTCTGGTGGCCAACGACGGTATCGCGAAGGCGTATCACAGGAATCTCGCGGAAAATGTGGTCGAGGACGGCCATCTCTCCTTCAACGTCCGCCCGGACGACGAGTTCCTGGCGGCGCTGGCGCAGAAGGCGAAGGTGACGATCCACCGCGCGGACTTCTTCGAGGAGTACGTGGGAGGCGTGAAGGCGGGCAGCACGGATTCGGCGGCGAAGCCGGCGGACGATGAGAATTCCGCGAGCAGTGCCTCGATCGGAAAGGAAGAGAAAGAATCCAAGACCACACTCCGTGTCTACCGCGCGGGCGACGTGAATATCCCCGAGGTGATGGAGGGACGGCTCCCGCAGGCGGAGGGCGAGATCGCGCTCGACAACCTTCACAGCCACGTTGCGGACATCAAGGTCGGTGACCGCATCGTACTCGGAGGACGGGAGCTGACCGTGACGGGCCTGCTGGCGTTTCCGAACTACAGCGCCCTTTTCAAGGACAACGCGGACATCATGTTCGACGCGGAGGCATTCGGCGTGGGTATGATGTCGGAGGAAGGCTTTGACGCCTTCGCTTCCGATCACGCGACTATCGGTTATGTGTGGAGATATGAGACGAAGCCGGAGACGGACAAGGAGCAGCAGGACGCAGCGGAGAAGGTGCTTGAGGCTCTCCGCGACGAGCTTGTCGCGACCAACACGGAGATCGTGCAGCGCGCGCTTGCGGGCGAGAGCGGTCTCACGATGCTCGAGGTTTCGGACTTTCTGCCGGCGTATGAGAACAAGGCCATCCAGTTTGCCGGCGAGGACATGAACGGCGACGAGGCCTCCATGATCCTGTTCCTTTATATTGTAGTAGTTGTGCTCGCATTTATCGTGGCCGTGACGACGATCAACACGCTCTCCAAGGAGGCTTCGGTCATCGGAACGCTGCGCGCCTCGGGCTACACGAGAGGCGAGATGGTGCGGCATTACATGGCATTGCCGCTCGCGTCATTTTTTCGCGGGAATGCTTGTCGGAAATGTGTTGGGGTACACGGTGCTGCGGGACTTCATGGTCGGCATATACAACGATATGTATTCGCTGGGCAAGGTGGAGACGTTCTGGAACAAGAAAGCGTTTCTGACCACGACGCTGTGGCCGACGATCATCATGATCATCATCAACGCAGCGATCCTGATCTGGAAAATGCGCATCGGCCCGCTGCAGTTTTTGCGCCGCGAGATCTCCGGACGTAAGAGAAAGCGTGCGCTCAAGCTCTCGCGGAAAATCCCGTTCACCTGGCGGTTCCGCCTCCGCATTCTGCTGCAGAACCTGCCGAATTACATCACGATGACGGTCGGCATCATTCTGGCCGGGGCGATCATCATTTTCGGATTGATGTTTGAGCCGCTGCTGCGGGATGTCGCGCAGCGCATCGAGGACACGAGCATCAGCCGCTATCAGTATATTTTGAAGACTCCCGAGGAGGCCGGCGAGGGCGCGGAGAAATTCGCGGTCGGAACCCTCGAGACAACGAAGAAAAATTACAAGACGGACGAAGTCTCGGTCTACGGTGTTTCGGCGGACAGCAGATTCGTGAAGAAGGCAATCCCTGTGGGACAGGCCCTTGTCTCGAACGGATATATGGACAAA
>CADBLW010000154.1 GCA_902795625.1 uncultured Lachnospiraceae bacterium
AAAGGCTCTGTTCTCTCTCATCCCGCATTCGTTATCATCGACAACAATATTGCCCCGATCAACGCAGAAAAACAGATCATAGCGGTAATCGTGACCTGTCTATACGTGACAATCCGCTCTATCCGTACCCGGATCGGCGCTCCTCCGAAAGGCGAATACAACAATGGTGTTCTCTCCGTGCATGTAAGCAAAACACCTGCGTATTCTTTTCTCTCATCCATGCTGCAACCAGCCGCAACCGACTCATCACACGCAAGTTCCAGATCAACGAGGAACTCACGAAGCAGTATCCACGCAAACGGATTGAACCAATGAATACAGACTGCGATCACTCCAAGCAGACGCCAAAGATTGTCCTTTCTCCGAATGTGACATTTCTCGTGCAGCAAAACATACTTCAGATCGTCGTTTTCATACAACATCGGAAGGAGAATCCGAGGTCGTAGGATACCGTATACAACGGGAGATGACACCTTCTCCGAAAGGTAAACATTTTCCGTAAAATGCTTTGCTTTTCTCGTGCTTTTCATAGCAACAATGTATGTCAAGACCATCCAGCTTACAAGGATAACGGTACCCGCAATCCATACATGCGCTGCAACCGTAAACACGCGTTCAATGCTACGGGATGGGAACGTAACAGGCTGATAGGAATCGGCCATTCTGATCGTGTTCGAGCAAGTCATAACTACTTGTCCAAGAGGAATATCCATTGGAACCGTTTTCGTCACTTGTCCCGAGATCAGTGAAAGAATACTGAACCGAAACTTCGCTCCGAACGGAACCATCATCCGTAAAAAAGGCGCCAACCACAGCCAAACAGAAACTCTCCTCGGTATCCACTTGATCCGTCGGATTGCAATCACCAGCAGGCCCATCACCGTGGCAATAATGCTCATGTTGAGCAGCCAGTAAAAAACTTCCGCAAGCACACCATCACCCCCGTTCGATCAGCTCCAAGAGCTCCTTTCGTTCATTCTCCGTCAGTTTCTCCTCTTCCAGCAATGCAGAGAACAAAGCTTTCTTTGATCCGCCGAACACCCGCGCAAGAAAAGAGGTCACCTCTCGTTTTTGGACTTCCGCCTCTGTGATCATCGGCGTGCACATAAAACCCGGCTCCTCACGATGAAGGAATCCCTTCTCCACCAGTTTCTTAATTACCGTATAGGTGGTATTCTTATTCCACCCTATGGTTTCCGCTGCGATCAACGTAATATCCTTCGCAGATATCGGTGCCTTTTCCCAGACAATCTCCATGATTTTTGCTTCACTCTCAAACAATACTATATCCATACCGATGCTCCAAAACAGTATTACAAAAATTAACAAACAGTCCGCCGATCGGATTACATCCAAAACAATCAGACTATTGCTATAGTCTAGGCTATCGCAATAGTCTGATTTTGTCAATAGCTAAATTAAATATTTATGGATTCAAGATCACTCCCCGGTCTCGATTGCCCCGACAAACTCCGCGGCGTCGATCGTCCCGCTCGCGACCTGCGGAAGCAGCGAGTAGTATGGGCCGTACTTCCAGCTTTCCATGACGAAACTTGCGTCAGGGATCAGAACGTCGGCGCTCTGAAGCAGTTCGGCTACCGCTCTTGTACCGGCATTTACATCGGAATCATCGTAGTCCACTGTCCAAACCGGAGGCATAACCTGCTGCTGGTACGCATACCGGCTGACGCGCTTGGCAAGTTCAAATGCGTACTCTGCCGTGTAGGCAAGATCACCGTCCTTGTTGCAGACAGCGATCGCATCCGTCGGCGCGCCTATAATCTGTCCATGTCTACCCTCCGAGGCATCGACGACAGGGAACTCCGCCACCTCGACGCGGGCGTCCATAAAATTACCGTATTCGCATGCCGCTGCACCATACGTCAATCGAAATGCGTTGTTGCACTGCACAAATTCATTCTGCACAAAATTCCAGTCGACCTCGTTTCCTTCCTCGTCTTTTCCGCCCAACACAAGGTAGCCTTTATCGACCATTTCCTGCAAAATTCCGATCGCTTCCGCAACCTTCGGATTGTCCCAGGATGTTTTTCCGGTATAGATATTCATCAGTTCTTCCGCCCCGCAGGTCTTCAGCAGCAGCGATTCCATGAAAAATGTTAACTGCCAGCCGTCATCCGCAACTGCTCTGAACGGAACGATGCCCTTCGCGAGAAGCTTGTCACAGCAATCATAGAGATCGTCAATGGTTTGCGGGACCTCCTCGAACCCGACGGACTCCAGAATATCCATGTTGGCATAGAGGAACATTCCTCCCGAGAGATTGAACGGGATCGCGTACTTTCTGCCGCCGTACGTAAGCGCGGTAAACATTTTCTCCTGAAGAGCATCCCTGTACGGGGCATACGCGTCGTCAAGGCTGTAGAGCATCCCGCTTTCGACGCCGCTCTCAATATAGTATCCGCTCCGGACATAGATGATATCCGGCAGCGTGTTGTCATCGTTCGCATTTACCACCTTACTCCAGTACTCGGACACATCAAAAAACTCGATCTCAAGGTCCGTGTTCGGATACTTGCCCTGAAGTTCCTCGATTGCTTCCATAAACGGCTCGTAATAGACGTCGTTCCGTTCCAGATCGCACCACATGGTCAGATGCACCTTATCGTCCGGCGTAGGCGTCGGGGCCTCCGTCGGCGTCGGCGTGGCCGTCGCTACGTTCACGACAACCGTCGGCGTAGGTGTCGGTGTGGTCTTTTCTTTCTCCGGCTCATCCGACGAGCAGCCCGCGAGGCACGCCGTCAGCAGGACTGCGATTAAAGCCGCCGCGATATTGCGAAACCATTTTCCCCAAAAACATTTCATAGTACTGTCCCCCTTGTTTTGAGTAAATTAAATTTACTATTATTCAATCATAAAGCAGCGCGGTTGTCAACTGTTTTCCGATGTTTTCGCAGGATCCACCCGTTCCGTGTAACAGATGATCCGTTCTTTCCGCAAAATTCCGTTGACATAGGGAGCGCCCTGTGGTATGCTCTGCGATGCATCCGCGCCGCGGAGCAACAATCGCACAACGGTGAGTTCGTGACCATCCTCACCTAAAACAAAACTACGGAGGTTTCTTTATGAAACAAAACATTACAGTGAAACGGAACTCTCTTCTGTTTCTCACGCGCGCGGCCGCGATCGCCGCTCTCTATGTCGTGCTCTCTGAGATTGCCAATCTGCTCGGACTTTGCAGCGGCGTCATCCAGTGCCGTCTCTCGGAAGCGCTGACCATTCTTCCCGCTTTTTTGACTGAAGCTATTCCCGGACTGTTCATCGGCTGTCTTCTCACAAACATTCTGACAGGCTGTGCACCTTTGGACATCGCGTTAGGACCCGTTGCCACGCTGATCGGCGCGGTCGGAACCTTCCTGATCGGTTTCGCAGTCCGCTCCATCCTTCTTCGCTCCTCGGAGAAGAAAGCATCCCTGTCTGCGGCAGACGCTTCCGCATCGACGTTCCGCCGTGTACTCAGCGGCATTCTCCGGTTCCTTCGCTACGCGCTCCTTGTGGCTGCCCTCGCGCTTCCGCCGATCGTTGCCAACGCCGGGATCGTGCCTTATGTCCTTCGCCACGCCTACGGTGTGGAGGACGGATACGGATACCTCATCCTCACGGTAGGTGCCGGTGAAGTCATCGCCTGCGGCATCTTAGGCGGCATTCTCCTTGACGCGCTGCTGCGCAATGCCTTCACGAGAAACATGCTCGCCGGTGAGCCGAAAAATAAAGCGAAAAATCAGCCGGAAGAAGAGGCCTTAGCAACAGATTGAAACAACGATCCTAAAAACCAAGGGAGCCCCTCCGCGTGAACGATCATCACGCAGCGGGACTCCCGTTTTTGTTGTTTAAATTCTTGGGCGGGCACATTTTCCGCCTTCAGTGCCGACCTGCACGAAACTCTCTGTCGAAGTTTTCGCGTTCACCGCAGCCTGCGCGAAGCCACACTATCGCACATTCTCAGACATCTCTTTGATAAATTCTGCACCGTCAGTCGAATCATAAAAACTCAACTTTGAGACCGCATAAAGGTACGCAGAGGCGTCATCCGGCGAAAGCGCGGAGTCGGCAAAATAGATGAAGGAATTTGCCTCAAGCAGCATTTTCGCCACGGACCTACGCATCTCACTCAGATTGCTGCAGTCGTAGTCGATCTCCCACACCGGGAACAGCCCGCCGGTCAACTGCTGGTATTTGCTGATCAGCCGGGACAGCTCCAGCGCATAGGGAACCGCTTCCTCCGCGTTCAGCGACGTCGTGGGCACCGCAAGCGCCGCAACGGCACCTCCGATATAATCACCGGTGCCGCTCTCGGGGTTTCCGAAGCCGGGGAACGGTACGACCCGGATCCGGTCGTCCTCCGTGTTCTCGAACACTTCCACGTTCCATGTTCCGTTCACATAGAAGGCGTACTCATTGTCCAGGAATTTCTGCTTTACGGTATCGTTGTTCATGTCG
>CADBLW010000155.1 GCA_902795625.1 uncultured Lachnospiraceae bacterium
AGCCTTGCCCTCGTTGACGAGGTTGCGTACCGTCTCTTCGTCCGTGACCTGCGCGATGAGGCCGCGGGCCTGAAGTTCTTCGTAGATTTTCATTGTTATATCCTCCTAAAACTAGTGAAGCGCCCGTTCATCCTAATCGAAAAGGACGAGGGCGCGCTCGTGTTACCACCTTTCTTCGCCGCGGGCTCACACCCGTGACCTTTGTGAGTATCGCGGATATCAGGGAACCGGCAACCTATCGCTTTGCAGCGGGCGCGGATCAACGATCCGATAATACTCTGCCGTGTAACGGCGGCAGGCCGTCGCAGCCTACTTCCTTTCGGGTTCGGTGCGATGCTCCGGAATGTATTCCCGTTCGTGTTCCCTGCGCCTCTCATCAGCCGGCAGCTTTCTGTAGGTTCGTGAAAACGGTACTGGTTTCCTTCTTCGCATTTGTCTTGGCGCTATTATAAACAGATTATTCGGTGTTTGTCAATCACAAATCGTTGTCATTTTCCGAAATCCTTGTTATACTAAGGACTGTAGTGTGTCAGGCGGTTGCCGGAGCGTTCCGGAGGCGTCTGACCCCGCTGCGATACAGAGAAGTTTGGGGAAACAGTTATGATTGATGATGAGAGAACCGAGCAGGAGGCGTATGAGCGCGGCTACGATATCGAAGAGCTGGCGCTGCAGACGCAGTCCGGCAAGAGAACGCTTCGGGAACTTGAGGAGGAGCGAGACCACCTTGAGGATGTGAACATGAAGCTGCACAGCCGGAAGCAGTTCTGGATGGTCGCTGCGATACTGATCACGGCGGTCCTTGTGGTTGTGTGCGGCGTCTTCTGGTACATGATGAAGAAAAATAAACCGGGCAGCGGCGCGGAGCCGACTCCGTCGACGTCGGTGGCGTCGAAGTCGTACCGGATCTGTACCGATACGGAGGCGAAGATCCGAGAGTTCAACGCGAAGAACGGAAACTACACGGCTTCGCTGGAGACCGTGATGGACAAGGAGTACGTGGCATTTTCCTATGGAAGCGCTTCGAACCCCGAATACCGCCTGCTGTACCGCAACGAGTACGTTTCCGCGGAGGACGCGGAGCGCGGCGAGTACGGCTCGTGGATGGCAACCGCGCAGATCATCGACTATGAGGTTCCGTACACGCTGGCGGACGACTGGAGCAAGCTCACGCCGGAGCCGGTCATCATGGGCGGCACCAAATATGTCCTCTTCGTGCAGGAGAAGGACGGGCAGCCGTCGTCCATCGTGGTGTTGGAGCCCGGGCTGATGAACGTCGGCAAGGAGCAGGGCTGCTTCGATGCCGTGAAGAACTGGTTCAAACTGGAGCCGGGCGAGGAGGCCTGGGCGCATATCGCGAGCGAGATGGCTTCGGATCAGACGGGTGATCAGGACGGGGACATTGACATCCCCCAGGGAACCGATCTTCGCAAGACGATCATGATCACGACGGGTCACGGAAACCGCTACGCATTTTCCGCATCGGACGAAGTGCTGGCGCTGGTGCGCGAGAAGGGAAGCGGAGCATTTTCCTTTGGGGAGAGGTTCCAATGGGAGATCGCCGACGACGGCATTCACATTTCTTCGCCGCTGTATGTGCGCGAGGGCGAGTACTACGGCGAGGTCACCGCGACCGTCCTGCCGGTGCAGGGCAGCCTGAAGGTGAGCAACGCGTCGGTGGGCGCGTACGTGAGTTTCAACTATGACGACAAGGACTTCAACGGCGTGAACACGCCCGCGGTCAACTATATCGAAAACCCCGTGTCGCTCTCGAACGGCACGGACGAGAAGCTGTATCTTCCCGAGTACAAGCGGGTTGCCAAGCACTCCTACAATTTTGACAAGGATCACTACTGGCAGGATGAGAAGGGCTACCGCTACGTCAAGGACGACAACGGTACGATCATTTCCCGCATGGGTATCGACGTGTCGAAGCACAAGGGAGATATCGACTGGAAGAAGGTCGCCGACTCGGGCATCGAGTTCGCGATCATCCGCGTGGGCTTCCGCGGACCGGGCGAGGGTACTCTCGA
>CADBLW010000156.1 GCA_902795625.1 uncultured Lachnospiraceae bacterium
CTTTCGCAGGAGCAGGTGAATGTGTTCAAAATGCACGGTTACACGGCCGCATGGATCATTCCCGAAGGGATTTCGCCGGAAGGAGTCGAGATCAAGGAGCAGGCTGCGCATAAGTACGCCGCAATCCACATTGACAGACCGTTTGACAATCCCTTTGTTACGATCCCGGGCGCGTATCATACCCTGGGGGATTTCATGAGGACCAACGGCCTGAGGCAGGCGTATGAAGGAGTCATCCCCTGCTTTGAGACAGACGGCGAGAGCATGGATGTGTATATCGCCTGCGAGTAAGCAAAGATACGAGCGCATGGAAAATGTAAACCTGAGCACGGTGCTTGCCTATAAGAAAGACGGGATAAAGCACAGTTTTCCGGACGAATACTGAGGCGGAGGTGATTGCCATGGAACACAAGTCACTGCTTATAAAAGACACCACCAGAGAGGAACGGGAAGCCATCATCCGGGAATCCATGGATTGCGGAGGCGGCTGCGAAAATTGCTCCTCGTGCTGGATCGGAGGCGGCTCGCCGTGGGAGATGTATCAGGATTATATCGACGGGAAGAAGGAGATCGCCGAGATCAATCGGGAGTACAACGCAAGGTATGTCCGGGGATAGATGCTTGCAAATTGCCGGCAGGAGTGATAATATAACACTCACCCCAAGCGGGAAAATACTCATCTGACAGGAGGTAGCCACATGCTCGACATTGAAACAATGAAGAAAAAAATGTGCAAGATTGCCTTTGACTGGGCGGTCAATGAGATTGCCAGAGCGGAGCTGAAACCAACGGTGAAGGAGTTGTCGTTTGAACCGGGCTTCACGATGCCGTCACCGGAGGAATACGTTTATTCAGCCTTTGTCGGCGGTGATAAATGTGTGGTCCGGAAAGACTGGCTGAACGAGAGCCCTGAATACGTGAAGACCGAGTGTCAGATAATCACGAACTGGAGTCAGATCGAGGCAGACTATCCCGAGATTGCTGAGCAAATGCTGGAAAACGGGTTCGATCTGTATATCTACTTCGAAGGCGGTCCCACCCGGAAGATGAATAAGACCTGGGACGAAAGATAAATGAAGCAGTCGCGGGCAACCGTCCGAATAGAGCAGCGTCGCAACGGCGCTGACGGCGCAGGCAAATCCTTCTTGATTTTGGCGGCGCCGGATGATATGATGTAGGTACGAAATATGTGAAGCAAAGGCGTTTCACCCCTATGGGGGCGAAGCGCCTTTTTTGTTCTGAAAGGAGTGCGCGATGGCAGCGTTTGATAAAGTGAAAAGCGGTATCCCGGAGATGGACGAGGCGCTTGACTATATCCGGCTCGGTGACAATGTTGTCTGGAGAGTGTCGGACCTTTCGGAGTTTCGGCTGTTTATGGAGCCCTATGTCCGCCAGGCGAAGGTGGATAAGCGGAACATCATCTATTTCCGCTTCGCGAGCCACGAGCCGCTTGTGGAGGACTGTCCGGAGGTGAAGACCATCGAGGTGCCTCTTAACCACCGGTTTGAGAATTTTACGATGGATATTCACAACCTGATCGAGCGGGAGGGAAAGGACGCCTTCTATGTGTTTGACTGCCTGTCGGAGCTGCAGACGGCATGGGCGACCGATCTGATGATGGGCAACTTCTTCCGCGTCACCTGTCCGTTCCTCTTTATCCTCGACACGGTTGCCTTCTTCCCGATCATCCGCGGCAAGCATTCTGTTCAGGCCATCAACAAGATCCTGAACACGACGCAGCTGTTCTTCGATGTGTATTCGGACGCGAAAAATGTATATGTGCGGCCCGAGAAGGTGTGGAACCGCAACTCAGACACGATGTTTCTTCCCCATACCTACGATCCGGTGACCGGGGCGTTCCGGCCGATCCTCGACGGCGTCATTTCCAGCCGGTTCTACCAGACGTTAGGGCGCGCGCAGCGCTCCGCGGAGGAGCAGTATTCCGACTCCTGGGACCGCTTCTTCAACCGCGCCAAACTGCAGCATGAGGCGGGGATCGACGTGACGGAAGCCTGCTCGAGAATGTGCAACATCATGATGACCCGCGACGAGAAGATGCGTGAAATGGTGAAGCGAAACTTCACGCCGGACGATTATTTTGCGGTGCGTGATCACATGATCGGGACCGGAATGATCGGCGGCAAGGCATGCGGCATGCTTCTGGCGCGGGCGATCATCCGAAACCGCGAGCCCGATATCAACGAGGTGCTGGAGCCCCACGACTCATTTTACGTGGGATCGGACCTTTACTACACCTATATCGTCGATAACAACCTGTGGGACATGCGCGTGCGGCAGCGGACGGACGAGGGCTACTTCACCCTCGCGGCGGAGTTTGCGGACAAGATCAAAAACGGCAGCTTTTCCGACGCGATGAGCGAGCAGTTTAAGCGGATCATTGAGTACTACGGCCAGGACCCGTACATCATCCGCTCAAGCAGTATCCTTGAGGACGGGTTCGGCAACGCATTTGCCGGAAAATACGAGTCGGTCTTCTGTGTGAACCGCGGCACGCTCGAGGAGCGTCTCACGGAGTTTGACAACGCCGTGAAAACGGTTTACGCGAGCACGATGAGCCTGTCCGCTCTCGACTATCGGAAACGGCGCGGACTGGACAAGCGCGATGAGCAGATGGCGCTTTTGATCCAGCGCGTTTCAGGGTCGTACTACGGGCACAACTATATGCCGTGCGCGGCGGGCGTCGGCTATTCCTACAGCCCCTACCGGATCATGAAGGAGAGCGATCCCGCGGCGGGAATGCTCCGGCTTGTGATGGGCCTGGGAACTTCGGCCGTGGACCGCACGGAGGGCTCCTACCCGCGGATCGTGAACCTTGACGAGCCGGAGCGCACGCTGTACTCGTCCTCGGCGGACAAGCACAAGTTTTCTCAGGGAAAGGCAGAGGTTATCGATATGAGCGAGCACGCGCTCACAAGGCGCAGCTACGAGGAGCTCGTCCCGGACATCCCGAAGTATCTTGAGAAGATCCTCCTGGAGCACGATTTTGACGCGGAGCGCCGGCTGCGCGAGATGGGGCGCGAGCGTGAGATCAAGTTCATCTCGTGCCGCGGTCTTGTGAAAAATGAGACGCTGATGGATCAGATGCGCCGGATGCTTCGATGCATTCAGGATGAGTATGAATACCCGGTCGACACGGAGTTCACGATCAATCTGTCCGAGAACGGCGAATACTCGGTGGACCTTCTGCAATGCAGACCGCTGCAGGTGCAGAAGGGGAAGGAAGGAACAACGGTGCCGACGGACATTCCTACGGAGCAGATCTTCTTAGAGAGCAGAGGCTCCTCCATGGGGATCTCGAAGGCTGCGTCCCTTGACCTTGTCGTCTGGGTCGACCCGGTCCGGTATTACAACATGCCTTATAAGGACAAGATCCTCGTAGCGCGGTTGATCGGAAAGATCAACTGGAGCTACCGGGATTCCGGAAAGCATATGATGCTGATCGTGCCGGGGCGTGTCGGGACCACATCGCCGGAGCTCGGGGTGCCTACCGCATTTTCCGATATCAGCGCGTTCGAGATCATATGCGAGACCGAGGAGTCCAAGGCGGGATACAACCCGGAGCTCTCGTACGGGAGCCACATTTTCCAGGATCTCGTGGAGGCGGAAATCCTGTATACCGCGGTGTTCCATGACAGTAAAACGCTGCACTATCATCCCGAGATGCTGCAGAGTTTCCCGGACATCGTGGCGGAGCTTGATCCGGCGCCGGAGGTCACGGACATCGTGCATGTGTACGACGTCTCGGGAGGCGGCTGTGACGTTTATATCGATGTGGCAGAGGAACATCTCCTGATTTCCTGCACGAGGAGGTAGCAGCATGAAAAATCAACTGATCAAGGTCGCGGCGGCGGTTCCCGGGCTGCGCGTCGGAGATATCGACCGCAACACGGAGCAGATACTGACGGTTTTGCGGACCGCGACCGACAGCGGACTCATTGTGTTCCCGGAGCTCACCGTGACCGGCTATACCTGCGCGGATCTGTTCCAAAGCGAGCTGATCCTTCAGAAGACGGAAAATGCTCTTTTACAGATCGCGAAGGCCACTGCCGGAAGAGGCGGGACAGTGGTTGTCGGCGCTCCGATCCGCCTCGACAACAGCCTGTACAACTGCGCGGTGATCATCTCCGACGGAGTGATCCGGGCGGTCGTTCCGAAGTCGTTTTTGCCCAATTATTCTGAATTCTACGAGTGTAGATGGTTTGCTTCCGGGAAGGGCGTTCGCGGGAGATCCGTGCGCATCGGAACCGGTGAAGTTCCCTTCGGAACGGACATCCTTTGCGCGGATGAAACTTCGGGCGCGGTGCTCGGCACAGAGCTCTGCGAGGACCTCTGGGTCCCGGACAAACCGAGCACGCACGCAGCGCTCGCGGGGGCCAATCTCATTGCCAACCTGTCCGCGTCCGATGAGATCATCGGAAAGCAGGAGTACCGCTCGCAGCTTGTCAGACAGCAGAGCGGCGCGCTGTACTGCGGCTACGTGTATGTCTCCTCGGGAACCGGCGAGAGCAGCACGGACCTTGTATTTTCCGGCCACACCATGATCGCACAGAGCGGCTCGATGCTTCGGGAGAGCATTTTCCCTGCCGAGCCGAGAGTTGAGACGGCTCTGATCGACATCGGATGCCTGTTCCACGACAGGGCGCGGCAGAACACCTTCGGAACCGTGGGTGCGGACAATTACCGAAGGATTCCCGTCAGCATTCCTGCGGTCGGCGCGGCTGAGGTCACGGCCGGTGAGCTTGCGGCAATCCTCCGGGAACAGAACTACCCCGTGGCGCGCAATCCCTTCGTCCCGGCGGATGACATTTTACGCGACGCGAGATGCCGCCGGATCCTGCAGATCCAAAGCAGCGGGCTCGCCACGAGAGTGCGGGCCACCGGGATCAAAAACCTTGTCATCGGCGTGTCCGGAGGACTCGATTCGACGCTGGCGCTCCTGGTCTGCGCGGAGGCGAAGAAACAGGTGCCCGACATCCGCGTCATCGCGTACACAATGCCCAATCAGGGCAACACCTCCGGGCTTACCTTCGACAACGCGACGAAGCTCATGAGGCTGCTCGCCGACGAATTGTATACGGTTCCGATCCGGGAGGGCGTGGAGCTGCACCTGAGCGCCCTCGGGCATGAGAAGGGCTATCAGGGCGA
>CADBLW010000157.1 GCA_902795625.1 uncultured Lachnospiraceae bacterium
AAAGTAAAGATTTTTGGGGATTTAATGTGAAAAAAGTAAAGATATTGAGGTTTCAATGCGAAAAAAGTAAAGATATCGTGTTCCTTACGTATCGGTTTTCGACTACCGTATCCTTTTCCCTCTCGCCTTCTGCACAAGATAGATCGCGAGCACGGTGACGCCGCACAGAAGGATGCACGCGTAAAATGAGATCGAACGGCTCAAAAGCGTCAGCTCCGTCGCGACGAAGGATTGATTTTCCGAGACATAGCCGCTCAGACCGTCGGAGAGCATCATGTCGATGACGCCCATGCCGCCGGGGATGGGCACGTAGGCCGCGCCGAGGATGGTGTAGCTCTGAATCGAGAAAATGTCGAGTGAATTTTTCGGGGAACCGCCCATGGCGAGGTACGCGAACACGGTCACGGAGATCTGGGAGGCGCGCTGCAGCACATTGAACAGGAGCGCGCGCAGAAGCATGTTCTTCTTGCCGACGGTCATCTCCGCGCAGAGGCGGTAGTTGTTGAGCGACTCGCGAAGGTGCTGCGCCCGGCGCTCCGGGTTGCGCACGAGGTGAAGCTTGGCCGCGATGGGCAGGAGCTTGCACGCGATCTTACAAAGCAGCTGGCCGCGCATCACAAGCAGCACGAACATGAGCGCGAGTCCGACCTGAACGGCGACGCCGATGATGATCATGACGCGGGCCGCGACACTGAACGAGAAATAAAGCATCGGCCTCAGCGCGAAGCAGCAGATTCCGAGCACGATGATGGAGAGCGCATACAGCGCGAGACAGATGAGGATCGTAACGGTGGTGACGCTTCCCGAGATTCCGCCCGAATGCATCATGATGTAGGCGGAGGCGGGCTGACCGCCGGTCGCAGACGGCGTGATCGCCGAAAAATAGATATCCGTCGCGGCATAGGTATAGTTCGCGAACAAACTTCGCCGGTACCCGAGTCCTCTCAGGATCGTGCGGAACGCGAATGCCTCGAACATGATAAATCCGATCATTGCGATAAATGCGCACGCCAGCCAACCCTTGTCGGCGTCGGCGAGACGATGCATGAACATTTTAAACGAAAAATGCTTATTTTGCGCGGTGACGGCCCACACGCTCAGCACGGCTATGCCGAGGGAGAGGATGATCCAGAGGATGGTCTTTCTCTTTGAGCTTGTCTGGGGCGGCGTCGCCACAGGGCAGGAAATACCTGCTTCCTCCGCGGCCTCGTCGGCGCCGAGGATCGTGGGTTCGCCCTCCGTGAGCACGCCGATGGGCTCCATTACGCCGTCAAAGCCCCGGTCCTCCGCTGTATCCTTGCTGCGACCGGCTCCCCCGAGCCGGGCAAGGCGCTTGCGGTAAAGCTTGGAACCGGAGTCCGTGCCGGTCCTTTTGTTGTTGGTGCGTTTCTTCATAACAGTTTTCTTTATTCCTCAGATCAAACCCCGGCGGCGTCGCGCCGTAGGGCAGCGATGGTGTTCGGCGGCTCATTCCGCCGACCTCAGATGTTGCCTCTAAGATGTTCTTTCTCCCCGGCTGACCCGCGCGGTCAGTCCTGCTAATCTACTTTGAATTCTGCGAGCTTCAGGCCCTTGTTCCTCTCGAGCACCATGCCCACCGACCACTGGTTGATGAACAACAGCAGCGGATTGTCGTGCAGGTCCTTGATGCGCTTCATATCGCTCGTACCGACGATGTTCTCGACCGGGCACTCGTCAGGATTTTCCACCCAACGGATGTGCTCGTACGGCAGCGGATCGAGCTTGATCTCAACATTGTACTCGCTCTTCAGGCGGAACATGAGGACGTCGAACTGCAGCGTGCCGACCACGCCGACGATGATCTCCTCCATGCCCGTGTTGTACTCCTGGAAGATCTGGATCGCGCCCTCCTGCGCGATCTGCGTCACGCCCTTCATGAACTGCTTGCGCTTCATGGTGTCAATCTGGCGGACCCTCGCAAAATGCTCCGGCGCAAATGTCGGAATGCCCTCGTATTTGAATTTTTCATTCGACGTGCACAGCGTGTCTCCGATGGAGAAGATACCCGGGTCGAACAGGCCGATGATGTCGCCCGCGTACGCCTCCTCGACGATGTGGCGCTCGTCCGCCATCATTTGCGTCGACTGGGAGAGCTTGACCTTGCGGCCGCCCTGCACGTGGTTGACCTCCATGCCCGGCACGTATTTGCCGGAGCAGATGCGCAGGAATGCGATGCGGTCGCGGTGCGCCTTGTTCATGTTGGCCTGGATCTTGAACACAAACCCCGAAAAATCCTCCCTGAACGGGTCGATCACGCCCTGGTCCGACTGCCTCGGCAGCGGGGAGGACGTCATCCGCAGAAAGTGCTTCAGGAAAGTCTCAACACCGAAGTTGGTGAGCGCGGAACCGAAGAAGACGGGCGACAGTTCACCGGCGTTGACAAGCTCTTGGTCGAACTCCGCGTTGGCGCCGTCGAGAAGCTCAACGTCCTCGAGGAGCTTGTCGTGGAACTCCCAGCCGATGCGCTCCTTGAGAGCCGGATCGTCGACGCTCATGTACTCGGTTGCCACTTCCTTCTGACCGTTCATCGCGGCCGTGAACAGCGCCACCTCGCGGGTCTGGCGGTCGTACACGCCCTTGAAGCCTTTGCCGCAGCCGATGGGCCAGTTGATCGGGCACGTCGCGATGCCGAGCACATTTTCAATGTCGCTCATGAGCTCGTACGGATCGTTCGCCTCGCGGTCCATCTTGTTGATGAACGTGAAGATCGGAATGTGGCGCATGACGCAAACCTTGAAGAGCTTGATCGTCTGGCGCTCCACACCCTTGCTGGCGTCGATGACCATCACGGCGGAGTCC
>CADBLW010000158.1 GCA_902795625.1 uncultured Lachnospiraceae bacterium
AAGTTCGACTTCATCGGGTTCGATGCATGCCTGATGGCGACTGCGGAGACGGCTCTGATGCTCAACTCGTACGCGGATTACCTGATCGCGTCCGAGGAGACGGAGCCCGGTATCGGCTGGTATTACACCAACTGGCTCAACAGCCTCGCCCAGAACACTTCTATGGCGACCGTAGATATCGGCAAGAAGATCGTCGACGATTTCGTGTCGGAGTGCAAGAGACGCTGCAACGGTCAGAAGACCACGCTTTCGGTCATCGACCTTGCTGAGTTCTCGAACACGATCCCCGGGACGCTGAAGGATTTTGCGAAGTCCGTGAGCACCGAGCTTTCGAATGACAATTATCAGAAGATTTCCGATGCACGTGCCAAGACGAGAGAGTTTGCTTCCAACAACCGTATTGACCAGGTTGACCTTGTCGACCTTGCAAACCGGATCGGAACAAGCGAGGCGAAGAAACTCGCCGATGCGATCCAAAAAGCGGTGAAGTACAACCGTACTTCGACGAACATGAGCAACTGCTACGGCGTGTCCATTTATTTCCCGTACAGATCGGCAAGCAAGGTGGACAGCGCGTGCAAGACGTATGATCAGATCGGTCTTGACAGCGAGTACTCGAAGTGCATCAAGCAGTTCGCAAAGCAGGAGACCGGCGGACAGATTTCCTCCGGTGGCACGACAACCACGACATCACTGCTCGGCACGCTCCTCGGCGGAGGCGGCACGGGCGGTTCCTCGGGCAGCACGGACATCATCTCCGGACTTCTCTCCGGATTCCTGGGCGGCGGACGCAGCATCGCCGGACTGGATGAATCGAACTCCGATTTCATGAAGGACATGGATGTCAACAAGGCTGCGGATTACTATTCCAAGCATTATCTCGATGCGTCCAAGCTTGTGTGGACGCAGAGCGGCAATACCTATACGATGAACGTCGACAAGGATCAGTGGGCGATGATCCACAGCATCGACAAGAACATGTTCCTTGACGACGGAACGGGATTCATCGATCTCGGCCTTGACGAGCTCTTCTCGTACAATAACGGCGTTCTGACCGGAGATATGGAGAAGACGTGGGTCGGCATCAACGGCCAGCTTGTGGCATATTATCACACGGATACGCTCAAGGATGCGGAGACCGGTGCATACCTGGATTACGGTTACATCCCCGCACTCCTGAACGGAGAGCGCGTGAAGCTGCAGGTTGTCTTCGGAGCGGACGGCAAGGGCACCGTGATCGGTGCAACCGCGGACTACATTGCCGATGAGACCGATACGATCGCCAAGGGTGTCTGCACTCTCGACGGAGCTGTGGGCGAGACCGAGCAGGATATGGTCCTCAAGAAGGGCGACAAGATTGATTTCATCTGCGCTTACTACACCTACGATTATCAGTATCAGGACAGCTACATGATCGGCGAGCAGATCACCTACTATGATACGCTCACCGTTACGGACCTTGCGATCACCGGTCAGACGGCAGTGATCACGTATCGTTTCACCGATATGTACAACAAGGAATACTGGACCAATCCGGTAGTAGTAAAATGACAGGAAACAGGGATAGTGTTATATGAGTTCAGACAGCAAAGGAAGAAAGAAGAAACACCATAAGAAGAACGGCCACTGGAAGGTGTTTCTGTTATCGGTTCTGGTGGTTGCCGCAGTGCTGACACTGGTCATCCGGCTCGCTACACGCACCGTCACGATGAAGTTGAACGGTGACAGCGAGGTTACCGTGGAGGTCGGTTCATTTTACGATGAGAAGGGCGCAACGGCAAGCTACGGACATCAGGGTTTTGCCCTGTTCCGGAACCTTCCGGTGGCGGTGAGCATCTCGGGAAATGTAGATGCATCCGTCATCGGCGAGTACACAGTAACCTACAAGGCAATACACGGAAGCACGACGCAGGAGCTTACCAGAAAGGTGCGTGTCGCAGACACACAGCCTCCGGTGATCTCCCTGAAGACACAGGACGGATACTACACTCCGATCGGCAAGGAATACGAGGAGGAAGGCTTCGAGGCGATGGATGCCTACGACGGCGACCTCACCGATAAGGTGGTCCGCGAGGAGCTCGGCGACGGCACGATCCGCTACTCCGTAAAGGACAGCGCGGGCAATGAGGCGGTGATGATCCGCACCATTCCCTATGACGACCGCACGGTGCCGGTGATCACCCTGGAAGGGGACGAGAAGATCGTTGTCGATTACGACAGCACCTTCACGGAACCGGGCTACACCGCGACGGACGATGTCGACGGCGATATCACTGCCGGAGTTGTGGTGACCAACGCACCCGGCGAGAAGAAAAATGAGTACATCTACACCTACACGGCGACGGACTCCCACGGCAATGTCGGAACAGCCACCCGTCTGGTGATCATAATGGATCCTGAGGTTCCCACGCTTCATCTGGACGGGGATGAGACGATCACCCTGATCGGCGGTGAATGGTTCCGGGAGCCGGGTTACACGGCGGTTGACCGCAAGGACGGCGACATCACGGAATCGGTTAAGATTGTAGGAAAGGACGAGCTGACCTATTGGCATGTCGGCGAGTACAAGCTCACGTACAAGGTTACCGATTCGGACGGCAATGAAGCAACCGCGGAACGGACGATCATCGTCAAGGCGAGAGAGCTTCCCGAGCCTGTTGATCCCGGTGCGAAGGTCATCTATCTGACATTTGATGACGGTCCGAGCAGTTACACGAAGAAGCTTTTGGAGGTGCTGGACAAGTACGATGCGAAAGCGACATTTTTCGTGACGCACAACAACAGCATCGCGAACGAGATGATCGTCAAGGAGCACGAGGCGGGCCATACCGTGGCCGTGCATACGTACACGCATGATTACAAGACGATCTACGCGAGCGAGAAGGCTTACTTCGATGATCTGAACAAGATAAACGATATCATTGAGGAGCTGACCGGTGAGAGAGCGGCGATCATCCGCTTCCCGGGCGGCAGCTCGAACCACGTGAGCAAGAGCTACTGTGACGGTATCATGACGAAGCTTGCGGCGGATATGGAAGAGCTGGGCATCCTCTACTACGACTGGAATGTCGACAGCGGTGACGCAGGCAGCAGTTCGCCGCGTACCAACGCGCAGGAATACTGGGAGCCTCTGTACAAGAATGTCATCAACGGCATCGCGTACAAGGCGAAGAACGGATGCTTCTCCGTCGTGCTGCAGCACGATGTGAAAAACTTCTCCGTCAACGAAGTGGAAAATATCATCAAATGGGGCCTTGAGAACGGTTATGAGTTCAGAGCGCTCGATCTGACGACACCTACCACGGGCGGCGTTCACCAGGGTATCTGGAACTGACGCTTAAGAAAACTAAAGAAGAAATGAAAACTGCCGGGTTCCTGGGAACCCGGCAGTTGTTTTTGTCTGTATGGAATTGTCGGCGATCCGCCGGAGGCTCTGAAGAAATGCCAATTTATCAGCGTTTTCTTAGAAGTTCCCGTGGATAGCCTTGACGAGCGACTGTGCATCCGGCGAAACCTTCTTCGCCTCGATGATGGAGACGAGGTCGCGGCGGACGAGATCGGCAAGTGCGTCGTTCATGGTGCTCATGCCCTGTGCACGGCTCTGCTGAAGCATACTCGGGATCTGGATGGTCTTGCTCTCACGGATGAGGTTCGTGATGGCCGGTGTAGCCAACATAACTTCGGAAGCGAGAACACGGCCGTTGCCGTCCTTGAGAGGAAGCAGCTGCTGCGTGAAGACGCCGCGGATAACGTTGGCGAACTGTGCACGGATCTGATCCTGAGCTTCCAGAGGGCTCGCGTCGATGATACGCTCGACGGTCTGTGCGGCCGACGTGGTATGCAGGGTCGAAAGGACGAGGTGACCGGTCTCTGCAGCGGTGATGGCAGCGGAGATGGTCTCGAAGTCACGCATCTCACCTACGAGGATAACGTCCGGGTCCTCACGGAGTGCGGAGCGGAGAGCCAGCGAGAAGGACTCAACGTCCCTGCCGACCTCACGCTGATGGATCATAGCCTTGTTGTGAGGATATACGTATTCGATCGGGTCCTCGATCGTCATGATGTGACGAGCGGAGTTCATATTGATGTAGTTAACGACAGAAGCAAGCGTCGTGGACTTACCGCTGCCGGTAGGACCGGTAACGAGAACAAGTCCGCGGGGCGTCTCAGCCATCTGGCGGATAGCAGCGGGAAGACCGAGCTTATCGAACGTCGGAATGTTCTGCTGCAGGATACGGATGCTGGCAGCAAGGTTGTTACGCTGATGGTACACGTTCGCACGGATACGAAGTCCGTCGGGAAGCATAACACCGACGTCAAGGTCCTTGCCGGAGTTGACCCAGTTTCTCTGATCCTCAGTCAGAATCGAGTAGATCATCTGCGTCGATTCCTCTGCGGTAGGAGTGGGATCCAGAATGGTCAGAACACCGTACCGTCTTACGGCCAGAGCAGTACCGACAGTAATGTGAATATCGGAGCACTGCTGCTTTCTGGCATAGCTCATAATCTCTTCAAATGTCATGGAAGGGGCCCCCTTTGTATAGTTTTGCGCATATCCGGGAAGCCCGCCGGTCTGTAAACCGAATACCCTCTCTCAAGGCTCCCAACATACATATGTCAGTATATCACATTTGGCGCCACATTTGACGTGTTTTTTTGTAAAATTCGGAAAATGCACTATAACAAATTCTAATGATTTTCATAAGCACAGATTAACATAGCGTGGAAAACAGGCTCATTTTCCGATGGAAAATACGATTTTATGCATTGACAAAAGAACATGCCGATGGTATAGTTAACGCGTTAATTGTTAATGCGTTAACTATAGTGTGAAAGGAGGAGCTTGTGGACGATACAAAGCAGAGCAGAGATCGCTTCAATATCGTTATGTCGTTTCTTCGCACGGACCGGTTCCACCGCTGTGCGGCGGAGTCGCAGGTGAAGAAACTGGGCATTCACAGAAGCCAGCACATGATGCTGATGCACCTTGCCCGCTGCAAGGAACCGCAGACGCAGGCAGAGCTCGCGAAGGCGTTTGAGATCAGCCCGGCCGCGGTTACGGTCACACTCCAGAAACTGGAGAAGGCCGGCTACGTGACGCGGACGGCTGTCGAGGGGAACAATCGCGCGAAAAATATCGCGATCACACCGGAGGGCATGGACATCGTGCGCCAGTCCTGGGAACTGTATAAGGCGCTGGATGAGGCGATGCTTGCCGGCCTGACGGAGGAGGATCTGCAGCATTTTGCGGACGTCCTCGACAGGATGCAGGAGAACCTCAGGCAGTACAGCCCGGAGGTTGCGACCCTGGAATAAACGCAGAGGAAAGAAGAAAGGAAATAAACAACACATGCAAACAATGTCATGGAACAGGTACATCAAACCGTACCTGCCGTATTTCATCCTCGGACCGTTGTGCATGATCGTGGAGGTTATCGGCGAGGTCGTCATGCCGAGACTTCTCGCGGTCGTGATCAACAACGCGAATGAGGGAACGCTGAAGACAGGCACAAGCCTCGGGATCATGGCGCTCATGATCCTTACGGCACTGATCATGATGGCCGGCGGCATCGGCGGCGCTTATTTCGCGTCGAAGGCTTCGGTCAGCTTCGCGGCAGATCTCCGCGAGGACGGATACCGCCGGATCCAGCAGTACTCATTTGCCAATATCGATAAGTTTTCTACGGGCTCGCTCGTAACGCGTCTCACGAACGACATCACCCAGGTGCAGAACTTTGTGGCGATGGCGCTTCGTATGGCACTCCGCGCGCCCGGCATGATGATCGCCGCACTGGTGATGGCGATCATGCTCAATCCGCCGCTGTCGGTAGTGTTCGCGGTGTCCATCCCTGCGATGCTGATCACGGTGGGCGGCATCATCCGCACCGGTTTCCCGAGGTTCGGCCGCGTGCAGAAGAAGGTGGACGGCCTGAACTCGACGGTTCAGGAAAATGTCACAAACGTCCGCGTCGTGAAGAGTTTCGTCCGCGAGGATTACGAGATCGAAAAGTTCCGCGAGGCCAACGCAAACCTGAAACAGGCCGGCATCTCGGCGGCTAAGGTTATGATCTTTATGTCCCCGGTCATGACGCTGTTCATGAACGGCACGATCATCGCGGTCATCCTGATCGGCGGCCCGATGGTTCTCGACAACGGCATGAAGATCGGCGACCTCTCCGCATTCTTAACGTATGTTACCCAGATCCTTTCGTCCCTCGTCATGGTGACGTTTTTGCTCATGTTCTCCTCGAGAGCGCTCGCATCCGCGAAGCGTATCCGTGAGATCATGGACGAACCGCTGGATCTGACGGACGACGATGCGCAGTGCAAGGACCTTCAGGTTGAGCGCGGCGACATCACGTTTAAGAACGTATCCTTCCGCTATTATAAGAACAGCGAGGAGAAGGTGCTCAACAACATCAATCTGGATATCAAGGCCGGTTCGACGGTCGGTATCATCGGCTCCACGGGCTGCGGCAAGACGACGCTCGTGTCGATGATCCCGAGACTGTACGATGTGGACGAGGGCGAGGTCCTGGTCGACGGCGTGAACGTGCGCGATTACTCGCTCTACAATCTCCGCGAGGGTGTTTCGATGGTTCTTCAGAAGAACACGCTGTTCTCCGGAACGGTCACCGAAAACCTGCAGTGGGGCGATGAGACTGCCACCGATGAGGAAATCCGCCGCATGGCGGAGTACGCTCAGGCGGATAAATTCGTCTCCGCCTTCAAGGACGGTTACGATTCGCAGATCGAGCAGGGCGGCACGAACGTTTCCGGCGGTCAGAAGCAGCGTCTGTGTATCGCCCGCGCGCTTCTCAAGAAGCCGAAGATCCTGATTCTCGACGACTCGACGAGCGCCGTGGATACGGCGACCGAGGCGCAGATCCGGAAGGCATTTTCCGAGAAAGCGGTTGCCGGCGAGAAGGCCGATCCGTATACGGAAAATCTTCGCCGCGCAACGAAACTGATCATCGCGCAGCGCATCAGCTCCGTGCAGGATGCCGACACGATCATCGTCATGGATGACGGTGTGATCACCGGTATGGGAACGCACGACGAGCTCCTTAAGAATAACGTCGAGTATCGTGAAATCTACGAGTCTCAGACGGGAAAGGGGGCTTGAGCAGATGGCAAGATCATTGGAACAACTGCAGAAGCAGTACAACAGCATAGCTAAGAAAAATGCGTTCAAGCAGCGCCCGCAGGGCGGTCCGAGAGGACGCGGCATGATGGGCGGCAAGCCGAAGAGCGCCAAGAAGACGATCGCAAGACTTCTCACGTACATGCGCGGGTTCCGGCTTCGTTTCGCGCTCGTGCTCACCTGCATGCTTTTGACAACCGTGACAAGTCTGGTCGGCGGATATCTGCTTGCCCCGATCATCAACAAGCTCACAAGTGTCGTCACCCCCGACAAGAAGCTGAATCCTTCCGTGTTCGAGAAGATTGCGGACAAGGTGATCAACAACCTCGCCGGAAAATTCTTCCCGGGCGGGGAGACCATGAAATATGTTTTGATGGCGCTTATTTTACTCGGCTCCATCTACTGCATCGGTGTCATCACGACCTATGTGCAGGCAAGATTGATGCTTTCCATCTCGCAGGGTATGATCGAGCGGATCCGCAACGATCTGTTCGCGAAACTGCAGAAGCTTCCCGTGCGGTTCTTTGACTCGCGCCAGACCGGCGAGATCATGTCGCGCTTTACGAACGATATCGACAACATCGATGTCATGATCAACAACTCGTTCACCCAGATCGTCTCCGGCGCTGTCACGCTGGTCGGTACGTTCATCTTCATGGTGACGACAAGCTGGATCCTGACGCTCGTGACGGTTGCGTTCATCCCGGTCCTTCTGTTCGGCGGTTTCACCATCGGCAAACTGAGCCGCAAGTACTATGCGGCGCAGCAGAGCGCCCTCGGTGCCGTGAACGGTTACATCGAGGAGACGGTCACCGGCCAGAAGGTTGTCAAGGTGTTCAACCACGAAGAGTGCTGTGTGGAAGAATTTTCCGCGCTCAACAACGATATGCGTGACAAGCAGTTCAAGGCGCAGTTCTGGGGCGGCGTGACCGGCCCGATCATGGGCAACACCTCGCAGATCTCGTACGCTGTGACGGTCGGTATCGGCGGTATCCTGATGATATTCGGCAAGATCACGGTCGGCGGTCTGACGGTGTTCGCTCAGTACTCGAGACAGTTCGCGATGCCGATCAACATGCTATCGCAGCAGATGGCGACCTTCTTCTCGGCCCTTGCAGGCGCGGAGCGCGTCTTCGAGGTTATGGACGAGGTGCCGGAGGCTCCGGATGCGGAAAATGCGGATCCGATGACGAACATGAAGGGTCATGTAGTCATGGAGCACGTGACGTTTGGTTACAACCCGGACAAGATCGTCCTCAAGGACATCAACCTCTACGCAAAGCCCGGCCAGAAGATCGCGTTCGTCGGTTCCACCGGCGCGGGCAAGACGACCATCACAAACCTGTTGAACCGGTTCTACGACATCGATCAGGGAACGATCACGATCGACGGCGTGAACGTCAGGGATATCAAGCGCGATGTGCTGCGCAGGAATATCGCGATGGTTCTTCAGGATACACACCTGTTCTCCGGAACAGTTATGGAAAATATCCGTTACGGCCGCCTCGACGCCACCGACGACGAGGTCATCGCCGCGGCGAAGACCGCATCGGCGCACAGCTTCATCATGCGTCTGTCGGACGGCTACAACACGATGCTTGACGGAGACGGCGCGAACCTTTCCCAGGGTCAGCGTCAGCTTCTGAACATCGCCCGCGCGGCGCTTTCCAAGGCTCCGATCCTCGTCCTCGACGAAGCGACGAGTTCCGTCGATACCCGTACCGAGCGCCACATTGAGCACGGTATGGACCGACTGATGAAGGATCGCACGACATTTGTCATTGCCCATCGTCTCTCGACGGTCCGCAACGCAAATGCTATAATGGTTCTTGAACACGGTGAGATCATCGAGCGCGGTGATCACGACGATCTGCTTGAGCAGAAAGGCCGTTACTATGAGCTCTACACCGGCGTGAAGGAACTTGACTGATGCCGGACCGGCGTCAATAGGGGAACCCCGGACCGGGGTATGACAAACAGCCGATAACCAAGCCGCAAACAAAGACACAAACGAAGGCACAAACCAAGAGAGAGAAGACTGAATGATCACTGCCCGCAGGCAGAGTCGTTCAGTCTTTTTTTGGAAGCAACTTCTTGACACGCGAAAGTGAATGTGATAGTATTTACACAAATGTAAACTACATTTACCGACGAAGAAGCGCCGGCCGTGGGGGGCGGTGCCGGTAAGTCGGGGATCAAGGAGGATTTATGGAAAAGAAATTGTACCGAAGCAGAAACGATGCCGTGTTCGGGGGTGTGTGCGGCGGTCTGGCAAAATACATGGG
Organism: uncultured Lachnospiraceae bacterium; assembly: GCA_902795625.1. Taxonomy (GTDB): domain Bacteria; phylum Bacillota; class Clostridia; order Lachnospirales; family Lachnospiraceae; genus ISDg. The sequence continues at coordinate 9,430 of CADBLW010000158.1, forward strand.
GATTGATTCGGGCGTGGTGCGCGTCATCACCGTGATCCTGTTCTTCATGGGAACCCTGGGCTTTTGGATGTACTTCGTGCTGTCGATCCTCATTCCGAAGGAGCCGTATGCGGGCTATATGGACCAATACAACGCAGCGGACGTCAACGGCAACTATCCCGGGGGATATAACGCGCGGAATATGAACGGTTATCCGAACCCGAACGGTTATCCGGACCCGAACGGCTTTGCGGATCCAAACGGTTTCGCGAACGGAAACGGTTACGGAGCGCCCTATGGCAATTATCCGAACGGCTATCCGGATCCGAACGGTTTTGCGAATCCAAACGGTTACGGAGCGCCCTACGGCAGCTACCCGAACGGCTATCCGAACCCGAACGGCTTTGCGAACGGGAACGGTTACGGAGCGCCCTACGGCAGCTACCCGAACGGCTATCCGAACCCGAACGGCTTTGTGAACGGGAACGGTTACTGGGCGCCTTACGGCGCAGCTCCCGGGTACGGAATGAGCAATCCGCATCCGATGCCGGGGAATCCTTTGATGCCGGGTGATCCTGCAGCGTCAGTCAATCCCGCAGCATCATTTAATGCTGCATCGCCTGCAGAACCTGCGGCACCGCCGGAGCCGGTTTCGGAGAAGTCCGATGATCTTGATGAGATCTGATCTTCCCATTACAAGTACAATGACGAACCTGTGCAGGTTCGCAGATAATGACCGGGCAGTCTTCGGACCTGCCCGGTTCTTTTCGTCCGCGGGTGAGCAGAGCGGGAAGCCGTATGACGTCTTGGCAGATTTTCCAAAATGGTGTATAATACGGTAACGCATGCATTTTCCGAAGGAAGGTCTGCGGGCATGGGAGCGTAAGGGACGAAAAGGATGGGAAGGTTATGGGGAAACATAGGCAAAGACTGTTGCTGATCCTGTGCATTGTACTCGCGGCGATCGCCGCAGGTTGCGGGAAGCGCGAAGACGGAAGTGATTCCAGGCTGGTTCTCGGCTTCAGCCAGATCGGAAGCGAGAGCGCCTGGCGGATTGGCAACACGAAGGATATCGAGGAGCAGGCCGCCGAGTACGGCATCGGTCTGATGCTCGAGAACGCCAATCAGAAGCAGGAGAACCAGATTGCCGCGATCCGGCGGTTTATCGCATACCAGGTGGATGTCATCGCATTTTCCCCGGTAGTCGAGGAAGGCTGGGACAACGTGCTCAAGGAGGCGAAGGACGCCGGGATCCCGGTGATCCTTGTGGACCGCACCATCAACACGAAGGAGGAGGGCCTCGCGACATGCCTGATCGGAGCGGATTTTTACCGTGAGGGTGTGATGGCCGCCGAGTACCTGATCCGCAAGGCGGACAAGCTCGGCCTTACGCAGGTCAACATCGTGGAGATCGCGGGAACGGAAAATTCAACGCCCATGCGCAAACGGCAGGAGGGCTTCATGGACACGATCGCAAACGATCCCCGCATGAACGTTCTCGAGAGTGTCGACGGCGATTTCCTGAAGAGCCGCGGCGCCGAGTGCATGAAGTATTTTCTCGAAAAATACGGCGATACCATCGACGTTGTGTACTCTCACAACGACGAGATGACCATCGGGGCAATCCCCGAGATCGAAAAAGCCGGTCTGAAACCCGGCAGTGATATGATCATCATTTCCATCGACGGCGGCCAGGAAGCGATCGACGTGCTGAAGGAAGGCAAGATCAACTGCATTGTGGAGTGCACGCCGAAACTCGGCAAGGAACTCATGGAGACCGCGCTCAAGCTGAAAAACGGGGAGAGCGTGGAGGCGGAGATCCATCCCGTTGAGCAGGTGTTCAGCGATGAGTCGGATGTGTCTCAGATCGCACCGCGAGGGTATTGAGATGAGCAGGGGAATGAAAGAGAAAAGTATCCTGGGGCAGATCAGCAACATGAGCCACCGGCTTGTGTTTGTGCTGGTGATCCCCATCATCATAAGCCTGCTGCTCATGCTTTTCTATGCCGCCAAATACCATAACGCCATCGACCGCATGGAGACCGTGGCCAACCTCAAGACGGATGTGACGGAGAAAATCCCGGAGAGCGCCTGGAACATCGTGAGCGGCCGGGAGACATTTGCGGGCAGCAGGATCTACCCTTCGATCCACAGGGTCAACGAAATCATAGATTCCATTACGGAGCAGACGGGCGAGGAGAACCGGCTCACGTTGATCGTGGCGAGACGGACCATGCAGACCCTTGAGAATTACATTGACCGGATCCGGGACAACGTGGAGGCCGGCGTCCCTGTTGTGGAGAGCGAGGCCGTGATCGAGGAGGTGCGAGGCGTCGCGACGCTCGTGGACAGCATGTTGAACGAATACATCGCGAAGGAGATTGACTCCACCGCGCGAATGAGCGTAAGTCTGCGCATCTGGGTTCTTGTCACGGCAGTCATTGAGGTGATCATCGTCATCCTTGCGCTGCTGATCCGGGACCGTTCGGTGAAGGCGACGGCACAGTCCGTGCGGCTTCCGATCGAACGGCTGGAGGAAGCCGCGGCGAAGATCGCCGACGGTGCCCTGGACGCGAAGATCGTGGAAACGGATGTCACGGAGCTGCGCAACCTGACGAGCCAGGTAAACACCATGGCGGATCGTCTGCAGGAAATGATGCAGAAGAGCAATCTCGACGCGAGGCGTCTCCGAAAGGCGGAGCTTCGCACGCTGCAGGCGCAGATCAATCCTCATTTTCTGTATAACACCCTCGACGCCATCGTGTGGAAGGCGGAGGCCGGGGATAAGGACGAGGTCATTCAGCTGACAAGCGCGCTGAGCGACTTCTTCCGGATCAGTCTGTCGTCCGGTGCCGACTGGATCCCCATCAGCCAGGAGAAGAAGCACATCGAGGGCTATCTGAAGATCCAGCAGACACGGTACCGCGACATCATGGATTACGATATCGATATTCCGGATGAGATCGGTGATTACTATATTCTGAAACTTCTTTTGCAGCCTCTCGTGGAAAATGCCCTGTACCACGGCATCAAGATCAAGCGGGGCGGCGGCACGATCCGCGTCTCGGGCAAGCTGGAGGACGGGTTCCTTGTATTTTCCGTCACGGACACCGGCATGGGAATGACACCGGAGCAGCTCAATGAACTGCGGGAGAGAATGAAGGCGGGACAGCCTACGGTCAGCGAGGGCGGAGGCGGTTTCGGCCTTGTGAACGTCAACATGCGTATCCGGTTGTACTATAACGTTACGGATGACCTTACGATAGAGAGCGGAGCGGACGGCACATCGGTAAGCTTCAAGGTACCGTGCCGGACCAGAGAGGAGATCTATGAAAATGAAAGTGTTTCTGGTTGACGATGAGATCGTCGTCCGGGAGGGAATCCGGGAGTCGTTTCCCTGGGAGGATACGTCGTACGTGCTTGTCGGCGAGGCGCCCGACGGCGAGATGGCGCTCCCCATGATCCGCGACACCAACCCCGACATCGTGATCACCGACATCCGCATGCCGTTCATGGACGGCATTGAGCTTTGCCGGATCATGCGCGCGCAGATGCCGTGGATCGGCATCGTCGTGCTCAGCGGGTACGATGAGTTCGAGTACGCCCGCCAGTGCATTCAGCTCGGTGTGCGGGAGTACCTTCTGAAACCGATCAACGCGGAGGCGCTGAAGGGGGCACTCGACAAAGTGAGCGAGCAGCTGGAGGCGGAGCGCAACACCTTCGAGCACGCGGCCAGCCTTCGCGCCCGCATGGAGAGCGGCGGCAAGCTGGTTAAGGAGAAACTGGTCGGATCCTTATTTTCCGATGAGGCGGCCGAGAAGGACGCGCAGGATGTCCTGAAGCAGCTGGCATCGATGGGATGCGCCGTTCCCAAGCCGTTCTATTCCGTGATCGACGCGGCGTTCGATCCGGTCGGAGAGGGACAGGCAGCGGCATCGGACCTCGCGGACAACAGCGACGGGATCGTTCTGTCCTCGCCGGGCCGCGTCGGGACGAGATTTCTTGTCCTCGGGGAGACCGGGGAGGATGTCGAGGAGCACGCGTATGCGTTTGCTGCATCCCTTGCGAGGGAGCTTGAGCGCATCGGAGGGGAGAAGATCCGGGTCGGCATCGGTGAGATCGTGGACAAGCCGGAGGAGATCTATCAGAGCTTCCGCGCCGCGAGACACATCCGCCACCTTCTGGTGGAGCGCACGGACGAGAAGGCAATCATCCTGGGCACCCGTGAGATGGGAGAGACCTCGGATGAGAAGACGCCTGCCGTGATCAGCGAGGCAAAGCTCTACATGGCACAGAATTTTACCAATCCGAGCCTGATGCTGCAGGATGTGGCAAAGGCTGTCGGAATGAGCAACAGCCGGTTCTCCACGGTGTTCTCACAGCAGAACGGACAAACCTTCACGGAGTATCTGATCTACCTGCGGCTTGGGAAGGCGAAGGAGCTGCTCCGCAGCACCGCGATCAAGGGCTCGCAGATCGCTCGTGAGGTCGGTTACAACGACGCTCATTACTTCAGTTACATCTTCAAGAAAAATACGGGGCTGACACCGTCCGATTACCGGGCGCAGTATCAAAATCAACCAGAGTAAAATCATTTTCAACCGAATTTACAATTGAATACAAAACACGGTATGATATTCAACCAAGTCAATATCAACCTGGATTTACCGGTAAACCCACATGCGATATCCTATGTTCGAAAGGTCGATGACGACCAAAAAGAAGGAGGATATAAAACAATGAGAAAGTTCAGATCATTGTTGCTTGTGGGTTTACTTGTCGTTTCCTGTCTGTTCGTACTGACCGCCTGCGGTAAGGATGAGGGTGACGGAAAGATCAAGGTCGGCGTTGTCAACAACCCGCCTTCGGAGTCCGGCTACCGCGAAGCCAACGTAAAAGACATGGAGAAAGTTTTCTCCGAGGCCAACGGCTACGAGCTTAAGACGTTCTACAGCGACAAGAACGATGCGCAGCTCCAGGCAGCAAAGGGTTTCATCACGGATGGTGTTGACTACCTTCTGATCTCCGCTGCGGAGACGACCGGTTGGGACGATGTCCTGAAGGAAGCAAAGGAAGCAGGCGTTAAGGTTTATCTCTTCGACCGCAAGATCAACGTTGACGAGAGCCTTTACGAGGCAGCCGTTGTCTCCGACATGGCAAAGGAAGGCGATACCGCTGTGAACTGGCTCCTCAGCCTGAACCTTGATGAGTACAAGGTTATCCACATCCAGGGTGCCATGGGTTCCGACGCTCAGATCGGACGTACCGGCGCTTTGGACGCTCAGTTCGCATCCGGCAAGATGAAGAAGATCGTTCAGCAGACGGCCGGCTGGGATGAGGCGGAAGCAAAGAAGATTGTTGAGTCCGTGATCAACTCGGGTGAAGATTTCAACGTTATCTACGCTGAGAACGACGGTATGGCAAGAGGCGCTGTTGCGGCTCTCGACGAAGCCGGCATCACGCACGGCGTTGACGGCAAGGTTGTCATCATCGGTTTCGACTGCAACAAGTGGGCGCTTCGCGAGCTCCTTGCAAAGAAGTGGAACTACGATGGACAGTGCAGCCCGTTCCAGGCACAGATCATCAGCGATCTGATCAAGAGCGGCAAGGCCCCTGCGAACAAGATGATCATCAACGAGGAAAAGGGATTTGACGCAAAGACGATCACCCAGGGTGATATCGACACCTACGGTTTAGGAGAGTAATCATATAGTGTGACAAGAGGCGCAGCTGAGCTGATGAGAATCAGCTTCGGCTGCGCTTTTTTACAGAATATATGATAAAAGGAGGATTGGTATGCAGGAAGAATGCTTACTGACGATGCGCCAGATCGACAAAAAGTTCCCCGGCGTTCATGCGTTGAACAACGTGGGTTTTACGCTCAGAAAGGGCGAGATCCACGCGCTCATGGGCGAAAACGGTGCCGGAAAATCCACCCTTATCAAGGTTTTGACCGGTGTGTACCCGATGGACGGCGGCGAGATCAAACTGGAAGGGGAGCGCGTTCTGATCCACTCCCCGCAGGATGCCCAGAACGTGGGCATCAGCACGGTGTATCAGGAGATCACCCTGTGCCCGAATCTCACCGTGGCAGAGAACATGTTTATCGTACGAAAAGGCGGCGTGGTGGTGCG
>CADBLW010000159.1 GCA_902795625.1 uncultured Lachnospiraceae bacterium
CAAGGCACCCGAGGCGAAGATCGCCGAGGAGCGCGCGAAGCTCGAAAAATACACCGCGATGATGAAGCAGGTTGAGGAGCAGCTGGCTCACCTGACTGCAGGCGGAAAGCAGGACTGATACGCGTTTCTCTGAATACTTGGATTTGAATTGAGTAAACTGACAAGGGGCTGTGCACTTTTCCGGTGCACGGCCTCCTCTTTTACTCTGGCTTAGATTCGTCCGGCCGTGTGTGAATACTCGGGTGCCTTTACGTTTTCCGAATCCGGAACAATTCGTTGCATTTCACAGGTTTTCTTTGATATAATATCAGGTAAATCGATTATCCGCAAACCGCGGAAATATGGGGTGAATCGTATGGGGAACAGAATGATTTCGGGAAAACAAAGAACGGTTTTGATGTTGTTGGCAGCGTCATGTATTTTCCTGGCGGCATGTTCACGCAACCCGGGGGATAACGGTACGGAGAAGGAACCCACGGCGGCGATCAGTACCGTTGTGGATGGGAGCACGCCGACAGCGACGGATACGCCGACACCGACAATTACGCCGACACCGACAATTACGCCGACGCCGACAGTTACGCCGCCACCGATAGATGCGCCGACACCGATCCCGGAGTTGGATATTGTTGAGATTATGAAGCAAAACAAAGCGCTTCACGAGGCAGCCATGCCGGAGAGAAAGGCGAATCCCCTCGGAACCGGGCCGGAACTTACGGAGCAGGATTGGTGGGACATTACGTACGGCGAGGAGCCCATATACGATCCAGTCTACGATGAAAAAGAAGGGAAAGCAGGTGGGGTGAATCCGTACAGTATTGTACAGATCACGAGTTCGAGGAATGAGGAAGTCACGAAGAAGATCAACGAGTGCCTGGAAAACACAGCGCGTACCCTGGCGGATCCGGGATATCTTCCGGATGTCGCGGGAATCCTGAACATTGTAAAGGAGAAGGGATTTCCAAGGACGGAAGTGTACAGTGACTGCGATTACGTATGCCGGGAGATTCTTTCCGTCCGGATAATCTGCAACTGGACATGGTGGGCTGAGGACAGAAGTTTTCCCGATTGGAATGCCTTTTACTACGATTGGAAGGGGAGAGAGGAGGTATTGGTTGGGCCCGGCATCGAGCTGGAATACGAGGTGCTCCAAGAGATTAACGGCGGGCCGATTTTACGGGTGTATTATGTGGTCCGTGAAGTGCACTACCTCAATTTTGATCGGAGGACCGGTGAGGTGTTGTCACTATCCGATATGTTTCCGAAGGGATTTGATTATCTGGAGTATGTGAACAGGGAAGCGAAAAAAGAAACGAATAGATATCGGATGGCAGAAGACGATGTTTTTTGGATGGCAAAAGAGTATGTTTTTGGTTTCAGTGATGATGAATACCGGAAAACAGGTGAAGTGAGAGGGGCTTACGGCGGGGGATATGACGAATCGTTGTATGAATATGACGGAGGTCTGCTTCCTGTGCAACTGACGGGAGACGAAGAATTTGGCCTGATCGGGAAGGCTTACTTGACTATAAAAGACAATCATGGAAAACACATAAGCATTTGGTATAAGGAGATCTTTGCGGATTGAACGCAGGCCGTTTGATCCGAGGTAAATTGTGTGGATAATGAGGTAACGGGACATGAAACGTAAATATTTTGCTTTGGTAGGTATTTTGGTGCTGCTGATGAGCGTGTGCTGCGCCTGCGGCAAGGACACAAACAAGTCGAACGATGTGACACCGACGAAGTCGGAGGCGAGTGCGACGCCTACGGCGGAGCCCACCGCGACACCTACCACGGAGCCTACCGCGACACCGACGATAGAGCCCGAACCGACGGCAACTCCGACGGCTGTCCTGCAGGGCGATCCCTTCTCGGACGGCAGAAAGCTTACGCTTGAGAATCTGCCGGTTGTGGACGGCGCGCTTGCACTGGAGCCTTTCTATGATGCGGTGTTCGCAGAGCTTCTCGGACTTTCGGTCGAGGACGTGAAAATGTTTCTTTCGTGCAGCAATACGCCGGGCGCGTACAAGAACCTCACTGAGGGCAAATGCGACATGATCTTCTGCGCGCTTCCTTCCGACGAGCAGGTTGAGGCGGCCAAGCGGGCAGGCGTTGAGTTTGAGTATCACACGATCCTGAGCGGCGGTTTTGTTTTTTTCGTCAACAAGGACAACCCGGTAGACAACATCACCCAGGAGCAGCTGCAGGGTATCGTGAGCGGCAAGATCAAGAACTGGAAGGAAGTCGGCGGTGACGATGAGCCGATCGTATTGTTCCAGCGAAACGAGGGCTCGGGAAGCCAGACCGGTCTGTATCGCTACGTACTTCCGAAGGAGCAGGTAATGGAACCGATCCTGGAATTCACGGAGGGCACTATGGCGGGCACGATCGACCATGTGGCTGACTACGACAACGGCAAGGGAGCGATCTCGTTCTCGTATTACTACTATATTGTGAACATGCACTCGAGCGATCAGGTCAAGCTTCTCGGCATCGACGGTGTGATCCCGAGCGATGAGACGATCATGAAGGGCCAGTATCCGTTCCTCAACTTCTCGCAGATTGTGACGAGAAAAGACCTTCCCGAGGACAGCATTGTCCGCGATATCATCATGTGGGTCCAGGGCGAGAACGGTGCGCGTATCGCGCGTGAGAACGGCTATGTGCCGTACGATATGAAATAGCAGCGGAATGAAGGCCGGAGGGATTTCCCTCCGGTCTTTTTGTGCCGATGTCGGTGAATGAAACAAAAATGTAAGAATTACGGTTCATTGTTAATAGAATCGTAACCATTTCACAGTTTTTCTTTGATATAATATCAGGTAAATCGATTATCCGCAAACCGCGGAAATATGGGGTGAATCCTTTCGAGTGGGGGAATGTAAACGGTTGCGAGGGGGAGCTATTCGTATGAACGTAAAGAAAGTCGTTATGACCATGTTGTTGATCGGTCTTATCAGCCTTACGGCATGCAAGGGAGAAACAGGCGAAGGGAATACCACTCCCACGAAAGTAGTTGCCCCGACGTCCGTGCCGATGCTGACGG
>CADBLW010000160.1 GCA_902795625.1 uncultured Lachnospiraceae bacterium
CGAGGATCCTCATAGTAATCCCATTCCGTATCCACCTTGATGCATGCCCCGTCCATATCCCGGGTCGGCACATACCGTATCGCGCCGAACCCGTCCGTGGCAAACGCAACCCACAGCAGAAGGATAAACGCCGCCGTGGTTACGAAGAATTTTACGGTCCACAGAACGATCTTCGTTCCGGACAGGATCCCGCGGAAGGATATGATGTGGATCACCAGATAAACGACACCCGCCAGTGCGATCGCCGCTGCAGGCGAAATCGCGAACAGAAGGAGCGCGTAGTAGGCCACCAGCCCGCACGCAAGCACCAGCTCGAAGAAGATCCTGCTCACGATTGGCTTTCCCGCCGCTCCGGCGTCCCTGCGGCGATACACCAAAAACACAAGGGCCATCACCGCCACGGAGATCAGACAGTTGACCAGACATACCTTCACATACATCCCGAGCGAGGCGTTATCATCCCACGCCAGCAGGGAGAGCGTCCACCGGAAGTATACGAGCCCCGGCTTTACAACCTGCCCGCCGATCTTCTCCATCAGCTGCGCGCGCAGCAGAAGCGGCGCCGCAGAAACCGCGATAACCGCGAGATACGTAAGATAATGGATCTCCGCAAGTCGGCCGCAGCACACCGAACATACAACCGCGATCGCATCCAGGAACATCATCCCCGCGATCAGGACAACAAATACTTTGCCGCACATGTCCGGTGCAAAACAGTTAAAATCATATGGACTATAACAATCGTCCCTAAAGCCCTTGTCCGCCAGAGCGGTCGTAAGAGCAGCGATCCCGGACCAGACCGCAACCGGCAATATATGCAGATACACAAGCGCCAGAAGTTTGGAGACGTATCGCTCTCCCGCGCTCATCGGCAGCGCAAAGATGACATCGCTCTGCTGCCGGTTATGCATCTCACGGAACACGCCGACCGCAAATACCGGTCCCATCAGCGCTCCCGCGCAGAGCAGCAGGAGTCCGACCGCGGAGACATTGGAATCCACAACATCCGCAGTCGCTCCGACGAAACACTGTAACAGACATCCCACACCAAGGATGATATTGAGCACGGTAAATACCCTGCCGTGCGTGCGCGCCTCCCCCAGCGCCATTCGGTTAATTCGCCGACAACGACTCATATCCATACCCCCTCGCTTCCAACTCATAGATGAACACTTCCTCCAGCGTGAGCGGCACCGTCTCGACATAATCCGTCTCCAGCCCGGTCAGCTTCTGCAGGACCTCATCCTCCGTTCCCTTGACGACCGCCTGCGTGACAATGCCCGTGGCCGAATGGGACAGCACCGTCAGTCCGAGCTCCTCGAGCTCCTCCCGGCTTACCGCCGCTCTCTTCTTCACCAGCTGCACCTTGCTGACGCCGCCGCGAACCTCGTCGATCTCGTTGTCAAACACCAGTTTTCCCTTGTGCAGCAGCATCGCGCGGTCGCACAGCTCACCGATCTCCGTCACATTGTGCGAAGAAATGATCAGCGTGGCTCCCCGGTCGAGCATCTCGTCGACGATGATGTCCTTGAGCATTTTCCGCATCGCCGGATCGAGCCCGTCGAACGCCTCGTCCATCACCAGGTACTTGGTCCCGCACGCAAGCGCCGTAACGACGATCGCCTGACGCTTCATGCCTTTGGAAAATGTCGCCAGCTTCCGGTCCCTCGGAAGTTCGAGCTTGTCCGTCAGCCGGTTGAACAGTTCCATGGAAAATTTCTCATAGTAGCTTGCATAATACTTCGCAAGCGTTTTCATCGTAAAATCGGCATACTGTACCGTCTCATCGTTGATGAAGAAAATTTCGGACTTTGCCGCGGGATTGTTCCACACGTTCTGTCCGTCGACGGTGATGCTGCCCTGCTGCATCCGGTAGACGCCGCACATCAGTCTCATCAATGTTGATTTGCCGGCGCCGTTGGAGCCCAGAAAGCCGTACACACACCCGTCCGGGATCCGGAGCGTGATGTCGTCAAGAGCGCGGACAGCCCCACCGCTGCCGCCCTTTCGCTTTCCGGCGAACTCCATTGTGACATTATTGATCTCAATCATCGTCCTTCACCCCCTCATTTCCGTTCGGCATTCCCGGGCCGTCTGTCTCTGCCCCGGTCACAGTTCCCCCAATGTATCCCTTGCCTGCGCTGTCTCCCGCGCCGCATTCCTGCTCCACGATCGCCGCGAGTGTCTCCTTCGGCACTCCCGCGCGAAATGCTTCCCTCGCAGCCTGGCGGAACTCCTCCGTCAGTCTCCGGTAGACGCTGTCGTGCTGATCCGCCACGAAACAGCCCTTGCCCGCGACCGAGTAGATGATGCCGTTCCGTTCCAGTTCAATGTACGCTTTGGCGACTGTGTTGGGATTGATTCCCAACTCCTTCGCCAGCACACGCGCTGCGGGGATCCGGTCATGCGGCTGCAGCAATCCCTTGGCAATCTCCCCGCAGATGCCTCTGCAGAGCTGCTCATAGATCGGCGCCCGCCCTGTTACATCCAGCGTGATCATCCCGATTGTACCCCCTTTCTTATAATCTGTCATGCCCCGGTGCTTCGGGTCCCCCACGTTGCCCGACAGCCCGGGGCCGCCATCGTCGAAGCGTTCCGACCGACGGTCGGATGCTCCCTGTCACTGTTTGCCGGAGCAGCGGCCGTTCCGCTGCCCCGGCACCCCCCACATAAGCTGCTGTTCTATTCGTGTCATTTGCAGCTGTCTATGTGTACTATGTGCCTTAGTACACTTGCATAGTACACCCTGTTTTCACGATTGTCAACAGTTTTTTGAAAATATTTTCTTGTTCAACAGGCAGGAGGCCGAGCATGCGCCCGGCCTCCTGCCTGTTGAACAAGACCCGGCCCGTCTTCTCTTCTCCTTCGAGAAAACGGGCCGGACCTTTGCAATTAACACTTTCCGAATTTGATCATATCCCGCGCATCATGCGCGTTCCGAATGCCTATCATTGATACCGGCGGACGCAACCGATATCCTTTGGCACGACAAGCGTGGCTGCCGATGAAGAACCTGCGTCCCTACAACACTTTCTTCATATTCCTCAACTCATCCGTTCATCATCGGTGTCTGGGTACATTATAGCGCATATTTTCCGCTATTCGCCCATTCTTGCAAAATTGTAAGATGTTTTTTTCGAAAACCTTTTTTCGGGCCCGGAACCATATCAGATCCGCTCCAGCGTATACCCTTCGTTGGCGTTGCAGGCGATCGCGTACGGCGTATCATTTTCCTCCAGCTTTCGGTTCAGGCGGGAAATCGTCGTGTAGATCGCGTTGGGGTTCGTGGCCGTCGGGGAATTCCACACGGTGCGGTACAGTTCATCCTTCGCGATGGGCTTTCCGTTACCGGACGCCAGCATCAGCATCAGCGAGAACTCCTTCTTCGTCAGCAGCAGATCGTGCCCGCGGTAGCTCGCCACGCCCGACACCGTATCCAGTTTGATATCATCGTAAAATACACACCGGTTTCCGGTGTTGGTCCCGCGAAGCCGCGCCTCCACATGAGCCACGAACACGCCGAGATCGTACGGTTTGGTCATATAGTCATCGCCGCCCGCACGAAGCGCGCGGATGATGTCCTCATTTTCCCCGAGCGCCGAGAGAAACAGGATCGGAACGTCGTACTCCTCGCGGATCTTCTTGCAGAGGGTAATTCCGTCGCTGTCGGGAAGCATGATGTCAAGGACGACCAGGTCCACCGGCTCGGCCTTCAGCTGCTCGATGCAGCTCTTGCCGTCGTACGCCGTCAGAACGTGATAGTCCTCCATCAGCAGCGCCTCGTAATTGATCTCCATGATGTGCGGATTATCCTCCACCAGGAGCACTGTGTTGCTCATTTCTCTTTCTCCTTCGGTATGGTAAATCGGAAGGTTGTTCCCGTATCTCCGGTGCTCACCAGCTCCATCTCGCCGCCGTGCAGTCCCACGGTCTCCTTGCAGATGGAAAGTCCGAGCCCGTTGCCGCCGTCCGTCGTGTAGCCGCGCTCAAACACATGCTCTACAGACTCCTCGGGGATGCCGGTACCCGTGTCGGACACCGTAAATTCTCCCGCATCCGCGAGCTCGATGACAGCTAAGGTGATGGTTCCCTCCTCGGTATGCCTGCTCGCGTTGACGATCAGATTGATCAAAACCTGCAGCAGCAGCTCGAAATTGCCATGCACCTTGCATCCGCCGCCGGTCAGCACAAGCTTGTTGCCGCGCTTCTCGCACACCGGCTTTGTGACTGCCACGGCGCTTTTGGCAAGCTCCATCGTATCCACAGGCCCCATCTCGGCGTCCTTGCGGCGCCCGTAGGTGTAAGCCATCAGGTTCGAAACCATCTCGCCGAGTCGGTCCGCCTCCGAGCGGATCGTGGTCAGGCGCTCCGACGTCTGCTCCGACATTTTCCCCTTCTGGATCTGCATGTCGATCAGCTGCGCGTAGCCGGAGATGACCGCCAGCGGCGTCTTCAGCTCGTGAGCGACGGTCTGCAGGAAATCGCGGTTCATATCGTTGACGCGCTGCAGCACTTCGTTTTTGTTCTTCGCCTCCTCGAGGCTCAATGCCTGCTTCTGGATCGCATGGTTAACGATGACGGACAGGATCAGGATGCATGTGAGCATGCCGAACGGCGTGACGCCGTAGTGCGCAACGAGCGAATTGCTGCCCGTGCTCATACCCTCGCGGTACATCGTGTAGATGAGCACCAGCTCCGCTCCGATCGTCCACCAGTCCGCAAAACTCGGCCGTCCGTGCTTGCGGAAATACCGCACGAAATTGATCACCATCAGAACGGCAATCGCCAGACAGTAGTAATAACAAATATGACACAGAAGCACGAGGTCGTGCGTATCCAGCGTAAAATGAAGCACCACCAGCACCAGGTAGATTCCCGTGAACACCAGCGTGTCCCTCTTGCGGAACACCTTGGGGAAGAACACCGCGGGAAGACAGTACGCCACCGCCGGGATCATCGAAACGATCAGGACCGTAAGCCTGTACTGCAGCAGGAAGTCGAGCCCGGGCAGGAACATGTCAAACGCAAAGAACTGGTTGCGGAACGCGATCAGCAGGCAGCAAAGCGCCAGCACGCCGTAGCCGCGGTTGCGGAGATGCGCCGCGCTGATCAGGAAATACATCGCGAGGAACACAAGGCCGCAGGATGTGAACAGGGAAAATATCGTGATCCCCCGCACGTACTTATCTATATTTTGCGGAGTAGAGATCGTGGTGGCCTGGATAAAGCCGCCGTCGTTATGCATATAATTGCAGTACTGATAAATGATCTCCACCTCACCGGTCTCGCCGGTGTAAAAAGGATATATCATGTAACGGTTGCCGTGAACCGCCTTCTGCGGATCATCGGACACAAATCCGAGGTTGAGTTCCTCCTGCCCGTTCACGAACACGCGCGTCGCGTAATCGATGCCGTAGCTGGCAATCTCCAGATACTGGTTCGGCTTGGCTTTGATGACAACGCGGTACGTGCCGAGGTTGTAATCCCAGACGTCCTTCCCGTCCTTCGCCGGCATCGTCTCGGCATTCTTGAAATCCTCCGGCCAAAGCAGTTTCCCCGCGTAATAGTCCCAGTTGTTCACAAGGTGATAAACACCCTCCGTAAAATCCACCTCAGTCGCGTCGACAACTCCGTCCTTCGCCGAGATCTCGGGCATACTCGTCTGCATCCGGCCGCTCACGTAAACGTAAACCAACCCGATGCACAGAATCACAATGACAGGGAGTATGACCCCCGCAGCGATTTGACTGATCTTTCGCTTGTTACGCATCCATTCTCTCCTCTGCCCCCGTTGGGCATCCTCTTCCTACTATACGCACTGTCCACGGTTCCCGACGGACTGTTCCGCCGGCATACTCAATTTTACGAACGGACCTCTTCCGTTCCGGCCGTACAAAAAATTTACGGTCGGGCCTCTTCCGTTTTAACAGTATACCCTATTTCTTGCGAAAATCGCAAGACCTTACACTTTTGTAAGATTCTATCGGAAAAATACACATTTTCCGGTCGATCTTACACGCTTTCCCACGCTTCCGCCCGCCTCCGCCGGGGTTGACAAGCCGCGCGATGCCCGATAAACTGAGAACGACGGCATTTTCCGACACTTCGCGAAAATGCCGGATCACAGACGGAAGGAACAGTCGCAGACGCCGCATGAACCGTTTCGGTACACCGCGCAAGCCGGCCCGCGCATCTGCGCAACGAAGCATGAATGCTGTTACCATAGAAATCGCAGGGATCCCCGCGGAGATCCGGTTCCGTTATCCGGAAAATGTCCGGTTCTTCCTGGATTACGTCACGGACAAGCCGCCGTTGTTTACGTTGGAGGCAACCGACGTAGATATCGAGCAGACGCGCGCAGACTATGTCCGGATGGACGACGCACGGGGATGGCCGCAGATCAAGCGGGAAGACTCCTTTATGGAAAACAACGCGCTCCACGCCCTGCTGGCGGAGGCCCTGCTGGCGCATGGCGTCCTCCTGGTTCACGGATCGGCGCTGTGCATGGACGGACAGGCGGTTATATTTTCCGCAAAGAGCGGCACCGGCAAGAGCACGCACACGCGCCTGTGGCGCGAGGCGTTCGGCGACCGCGTGTGGATGATCAACGATGACAAGCCCATGCTCCGCCTCATCGACGGCAAGGCCTATGTGTACGGCACCCCGTGGAACGGCAAGCACCACCTCAGCACCAACGCCGGCGCGCCGCTGGCTGCCATCGTCCTGCTTGAGAGAGCCGAGACAAACCACGTCGAACCGATGTCTCCGGCCGACGCGTATACCATGCTTCTGCGTCACGTATATCACTTCAAAAGCGCCGGTTCCGCCGCCCGCGTCATGGACCTGGAGACGCAGCTGCTGACCGCGGTCCGCTTCTACCGCCTCGGCTGCAACATGGATCCGGATGCTGCAAGGGTCGCGTATGAGGGGATACTGAAGGGGAAGTAATTTTTCCTGACAGACAGAACGAACGTAAAAAGAGGGCTGTCGC
>CADBLW010000161.1 GCA_902795625.1 uncultured Lachnospiraceae bacterium
AACCGCTGCACGCCGTCCAGCTCGAACGCAACCACGGCGCTGCGGCCCTTGTTGCGCACGCCGCACCGCTTCGCCCGTCGGAAGATCGCGAGAGCATCCTCGAGGACTGCCTTCTTCTCCTCGTCGTACTCACTGATCTTGTCAGAAGTCATCAGAAGAGAGCCGAACAAGGCGTTCACCTTCGTGAGCGCCGTGCGGCGGGCAAACGACATGCGCATGTTGTCATCGCGGAGCAGGAACACGTCCGGATCGTTTCCGAACACATGCCCGTCCAGATCTCTTCGGAAAATGGTATTCTGCAGCGTCACCTTCGTGGACACCCTCTCCGGGTGGAGCGCATTCATGTAGATCGCGTCATCGAACGTAAGCGTGACATCCGGTCCGATGCGACAGTAGTCAAACCTCTCAAAACCGTTCGAGAGCGTCGCTCCGCAGCCGAGGATCAGGCGGTCCTCCAGCTCTTCCCGGATGAGCCCGTACGCAAACTCCGCCGTCTCGCTCCTCGTCTTTCCCCTGAGCTGACACAGGTTGACTGCGTAGAGGAAGTCCAGCTTGAAGAAATCAAAGCCGAGGTCCTTGTGGAACCGAAGACACTCGCGGATATACTCCACAACCTCCGTCTTGTTCAGATCAAGCGGGAAGAACGTGCTCCAGTTCGAGCCGCCGTACACGGGATTGCCCTCCGCATCCCGGGCGATCCAGTCCGGATGCTCCTGCACGAGCTTCGAGTCAGCCTCGGCGACAAGCGGGGCAAGCCAGATGCCGGCCATCATCCCTCTCTCGTGGATCGCATCGACGATCCCGCCCAGCCCGTTCGGGAACTTCACGGGGTCGACATCCATCCAGTCGCCGCAGTGTGTCTCATAGCCGTCGTCGATCTGGAAGAGCTCGAACCGCTCATCCGCGCCCGAAAGCGCGTCCAGGATGATGTCCTCATTGATGTTTGAAAAATGGTTGTACCACGAGGTGTAGCCGAACATTTTCCGATCGGTCCGCGGTGTAAACCGCGCAAAATACTCCTTCCCGTCGCGCCCCGACACGTAATCGAACACCGTAAAACTCTCCCCTGCCTTCAGCGCTCTTCCGGCGATATCACTCTGCAGCAGGATCCGGTTTGCATCCTCCGAAAACCATATCAGCAGATACGCGTTCCGGTAGTTCAGGTTGCCGAAGAAGATCGGTTTCTCGCCGGTCACATAGCCGAAGTCAAACCCGACCGGCGTATTTTTCCGATTCTTCCAAAACGCCTGGGACCCGTACGCCGGAAAATGATACTTCTCCGTAAGTGCATTCGGCAGTTTCGAGAGGTCGTTGAGCGTCTCGCCCATGGCGAACTCCCTCGTCTCGGTCCAGGACTGGTATCCGTTCGCAAGGATCCGACTCTCCTCCGTGAACTCATACTGCAGCGGCAGCTCGGCATCCTGCAGCACGATATCGGCAAGCGCCGTCACCGTGACCGTGCGCCGGTTGGTCGTCTTGACATGTTCCACCTGTATATTCGCGTCGCCGGTCGAGGTGGTCCTCACCTGCCCGTCGACAGTGTACGTAATCTTAAGCATTGTTGTCTCCTCCCTTGCTCTCTGCCTCCTCATGTGACTTCTCGATGACATCCATGACCTTCTTCTCATCATAGAACAGGATGATCACCATGGCGATGATGCAGAGCACCATGGCCACCACAAGGCTGATCCGGTATCCCCTGCCGGTGTTGCGAATAATCTCCTTGCCCGCCTCGTCGAGCTCGGTGTATTTTCCGATGACAGCGAGCGAGGTGAAGATGATCATGGCGATGGACTGTCCGAGCTTAAATGCAAACGTACGCGCAGCATAGAACATGGCGTCGCGGTTCTCGCCGGTCAGCACGCAGTCGCTCTCGGCGATATCGGCAACGATCGCCTGCGGGATCACACCGAGGATCGAGAGCGGCACACCGACTAAAACGCAGATGATGAAACCGTAAATCTGGTTCGGGATAAACGTCACCTTGCCCGCGAACGACGAGACGAGGAACGCGAAACCGAACAGCGCGAAGCCGACCACCAGGAGTTTCTTCTTGCCGAACCTGCGAGACAGAATGTTGACGATCGGGTAGCAGACAAATGTCACGAACGTCATGAAGATGAACAGCACCATGTAGTTGTTCAGCGCCAACAGATTTTCCACATAGAAAATGAACCCCGTGTTGAAGATCGTGATGCCGATCCAGTAGATGATATCCGAGAGCACAAACACCTGAAAATGCCTGTTCCGGAATGTCTTCGTGAGCGAGCGGAAGGCATTTTCCTTCACCGGCGGCGTGTTGTCGTAGTCCTTCTCATGGATCAAAAACGCCGGAAGAAGCATGCACACGAGAGCGATGACCGCCAAAACCGCAAGCACCAACCGCGCGCAGAAATAGTAGTCCCAGCCGGTCGCGTTCTTCAGCGCCTCCCAGATCATTTTCCCGGAAAATGCGATCCCCGTACCGACTATGTATGTGAGGGAAATGTACGTCGAGATGTCCATGCGGTCCTTCTGGCTGCGGCCGAGCACCGGGATGAGCGCATTGTACGGCGTGCAATACGCCGTCATGAAGATGTAAAACAGCACCATGGTCACGGCGAGCCACACGATATTGATCACCGATTCCCCTCGCACCGGGCAGCAGAAGATCAGGACCGTCAACGCCGCGAACGGCACCGCCGCATAGCGCATGAACGGGATTCTCTTGCCGAGCTTGCTCCCGCAATTGTCTGACATGCCTGCGATCCACGGGTCGGTCACCGCATCCACGATCCGTCCGCACGCCGTGATCAGACCGATCACCGTGAGCCCGATAAACGTTGCGCTCGTGACGAATGTGATGACCCCGTTGTCCGTCGAATCCGGCAGATAGAAGTTCACCAGAAGATTGGCGATGATACCCGCGAGGATCGACCACCCCAGCTGACCGATCGCAAAAATCCATTTGACCTTACCGGAAACCTGTTTCATTTTTGCCACCTCCGTTAGTATTATTTTCTCCCTTACAGTTTACGATATTCGACAATCGTTTTCAACACATCCGCAGGATTTGCGTAGCGTTAAAAATGCGGTATTGCTGCTTTCTCGCCGCAATACCGCAATATTATTTGTCAAAAATGCAAAAACGTCGATCACTGTTTCCAACCCTTGAGGTCCTCGGCGCTCTTCACAAGAAGCGCATCCACCTCCGTCGCACCGGGGACAAACGGCTTCAACTTCTCCGCGGTTTTGCCGATCTTCGACCCTCCGGATGTGGCAAATGCATACACCTTCTTGCCGGTCCAGTCGTACGCCTTACAGAAGGTATTTACCACGTTAGGTGCGCAGCCGTACCAGATGGGGAATCCGATGTACACCGTGTCGTACAGGGACATATCCGCCACGCTTCCCTTGACCGGCACTTCCTTGTTGCCGAACTTCTCCTTGTTGCAACGCGCCAGCGGGTTGATCCAGCGGATGTCGGCCTTCGTGTACGGAACCTCAGGCACGATCTCAAAGATATCCGCGCCGATGCTCTCCGCCCACTCCTTTGCCACCTTCGCGGTTGTTCCCTCCGCACTGAAAAATGTTACTAATGTAGCCATACGAAAAATCCTTTCTCAGTTACAGATTGTATTTTGCAACGTCCTTCCGAAACAGATAGTATTTGCCGCAGCCGGCAATCTCAACCTCGCCGCCGATCGGATAGAAATTTGCACACATTATGTCAGAAGCGCTGTCCGCCCTCAGCATGATACAGGTGTCCTTCCCGTCAATATCGGCAACTACCTTGATCGGGCGGTAGATAACATTGCCGGGATCCATAACCTTAGCTCTTACCTGAACGATCACCGCGCGATAATTCCGAGAGCTCGCCATCGCCGCATCTGCTTCCTTTGCCTGTTTTCCCACAAAAAATGTAAGACCCAATAAGGAAACCAATACGACAGCCAACAGCAAAGCGAAGCCAAGAGCAATACCGCCGCCCTCCGCCAGTCCCGAACCGTCAGCCTCAAACGACAAGGCAAACAATCCGATAAGGATCGGCACAGTAAGGAAAAAACAAAGAATAACTCTTACCGACGTCAACTCTCTCGTGCACTTCTCTCCCGGATACGCCCTGGAATAAATATCTGGATCCCGGTGTTCATTTTCCTTAGCGATCCTTATATTGGCCTCCGTGACCGTAGGGCAGAACGACTCCAGGTCCTCTTCGACCAGTTGTGAAACCGTCAGCGAGGTTCCGCAATATTTACAGGCGCTCTCCTTCTTCTCCCGGGGCGCACCGCAGTTCGGGCACTCCTCCAGGAACAGTTCCGCTACCCGTTTCCGTTTCATATTCTTCCTCACTTCTCCAGAAGCACTGCGAAGTAATCCTTCTTTCCGATCAGGGTAACCTCCTTGCCGATCGGATAGAAGCTTTCGCACATCTCGTCCGGCACATAATTGACCAGTACTTCCACAATGACTGCTCGTCCGTCCAGATCGGTGAGCACCTTCATCCGACGGAAGCGCTGCTGATACTGCACGACCATTCCCCCTGCGGCAACGACGATCGCATTGTATGTCCCGCCGTTGTTCAGCGCTCTCTCCGCCTTATCCTGTTTCTCATAATAAACCCAGATGAGCGAGGTGCTTACGAGCACGAAAAGACCGATCAGGATAGTCCAGAACAGTCCCGGATTATCCCTGCCGATCAGACCGATCAGGATCAGCGTATAACCTATCGCCTGTGTACCCCAATAGGCTGTCCATGGGTTGATCCATTTTCTCTTGGTCGCCTCCTCGTCCTCCTTCGGAGGGATCTTGATCCCGGGAAATGCTTTGGAAATGATATCCGCGCTGCGGTCCGCGTAGCTCAACGCAACCTCACGGTTCTCCGCAAGCACATCCGCCTGCTCCGGATCCTCGATTTCCACAGGCGTCCACTGTAGCTTTGCGGAAATCGCGCCGCATTCCGGGCACTCTTTCTCGCCGCCCGGTACGAATTTTCCGCACTTCGGGCACTCCCTGAGCAACAACTCTGACACCTTGTTATGTTTCATTAATAACCCCCGTTTTCACGGCCATCACCGAGCCACACCATTGTGCCCTGCTGAACCGTTTCGGGTACTATACCACATTTTACGGAAAATGTCAATATCATTTACCAT
>CADBLW010000162.1 GCA_902795625.1 uncultured Lachnospiraceae bacterium
CTCCCGTTCTCCTTTCCCTCAATACGATCTGTACGGCCGGTTTATTCTGTCTGTCGCCGGCGCGAATAATGGCTTACTTCCGATTCCGTCCCTTCTTCTGCTCAGATGAGGCGTGTACCGCATTCTCCGCAGAAGCGGCTTCCGCCCGTCGGCTTTCCGCAGTTCGGACAGAACTTCGGCGCCGTGGCTGCTGTCTGCACTGTCGGCGCGGTGTTAGTCGGATTTGCATTCAATGTTGACCCGTTGGCCGGTCTCATGTGATCCTGTCCGTTTCCTGCCGAAACATTTCCTGCCGGAACGTTCCCCGTCGGCGCAGTCGGACGGTTCGCATTCAGGCCGGCACTGCCATCCGTTCTCAAGCCTCTGGCATGCGGAGCATGATTCGGTACCGGGGCGTTCACACCGTCCGTTCTCACTCCACCGTCGGCAATCGGGGCGTTCACACCGTTTGTTCTCATGCCACCGCCGTGCAGCGGGGCATGACCCGGCAACATATTCGCGCCGTTCGGCATCGTCGCCGCGCGCTTCATCTCCTCCATCTGTTTCGCGACATTCTTGTTAATCTTCTGCTGCTCCTCCGGTGAAAGCTTGGCCATGGCAGCCTCTGCCTGTTTCTGCGCTTCCTCCATCTTCTTCCGCAGCTCGTCCGGCGACATCGCGTCAAACGCCTTTTTCTGATCCTTCAGAGCCATCATTTTCTTGCAGCTCTCGGTGGGCTCCACGGAACGGACAACAAACTGCGAAACGGTAAAGCCCTGTGCCTGCAAAGCTGCCGTGCCGGCATCATTCAGCTCGGTAAAATGCTGCTGTATCGTCTTAAACGGGACCTTCCGGTTGGCAAGCTCTCCCAGAGCCCTGGTCAGAGCCATGCTCACGAGCGCATTGACATACTCCGCGGACTGCCGGTCTCCCGCCCGGTCTTCGATTGAGACCTCCGTGTACCCCGTAAAAGCGACATTCAGCATGTCATACTCCGGATCCATATAGATCGCGACACCGCTGAACTCCGCATTGAACGGACGACCGAATAACGTATTGCTGATCATTTCTCTTTCCTCCCAAACTCATATCGTTATCGCGTTTTTTCACCAGGAACTCAATCGCGTTCCTGCTGCGGCGCACGCATGGTGATGCACCTTCCGCCACACGCATGGTGATGCACCTTCCGCCACACGCTTTGATTATACGGCATCCCCCCGAAAAACTCAAGAAAAAAGCCTTGCCGCCCGGCGAGCAAAAGCACCTCCTGCCCCGCAAGCAGCCGTCTGTCCGCGACGAAAGCCCAGGTTCCCGCGGGCGGTCACCAGACCGCGCCGACGATCGAGTCGTAGAGGTCCAGTCCGAAGCTGGTGAGCTCCGGCTGCCCGTAGATCATGTGATAGGTGCGGGTTCCGTCCGGCTTTCTCTCCGCCGACAGAAACTCCACGCCGCTCTCCGGGTGTCCCGCGGTCTCCTCGTGGACACGTTTTGCGAAGGACAAAAGGTGCGTGACCGTAAGGATCCGCACGCCGGCCTCCTTCAGCGCCTTCGTGATGTCATAGGCGATGACCGAGCCCTCCTTCTCCGTCGTCGTTGCAAACGACTCGTTCAACAGGATCAGCGAGCCGTCCCCGATCTGATCGATGATCCCGCTCATGCGCTTCAGCTCCTCGTCGAGCCGTCCGCTGTTCATCTCGCTGTCCTCGCGGCGCGTAAAATGCACGAAGATGCGCGGGAAAATGCCGCTCCGATACGATTTCGCCGCGACCGGCAGTCCGCTCTGCATCATCACCTGGGCGATCCCGATGCTCCGAAGGAACGTCGATTTTCCGCCCTGGTTGGCTCCGGTCACGATCAGCAGATCCTTCTGAAGCAGCGAGCAGGTGTTTCCGATCACGTTCACACGCTGCTGCAGCCCCATCACAAACTCGCGGAGCTCCGTGAATTCCAGGTCTCTGCGGTCGCACACCTCCGGGTAGCACCACTCCATTCCAAGGCGCCTTAAGTGATGCCGCAGCTGGACCGTCGCGAGGAAGAACGCCGACTGCAGCCGCAGCTGGTCGAAAAATGTCTGGAACTCCCTCGTAAACTCCTTCGTCAACCGCATCACATAGCTGACCGTCTCAAACTCCAGCTGGTGCGTCTGCTCAAGGATCCTCTCATCCTCCGTCACAGAAAATGAGTCCGGGATCCTTCCGTTTATGAACTTCTGAAGCTTGTCTCTCGTGCTCCCCCGTCGGAAGAATCTCGTGTTCTGCGAGGAGATGTCCACAAGCTTCATGGAGCTTAACTTCAGACCGTCCTCCAAGCCGCACTCCCATACGATCCGCGGCTTCACAACCGTATCGTGGTTGTCCTCCTCCTTGTGTTCGAGCCCGTAGACATAGAAGGAAATGTCATTGAGGATTTTCCGAACCGAGGCTTCCTTCTCCTCGGAAAATGCCCTGCCCAGCTCCTCCCGAAGCGCTGTGTAGCCCCTTGAGGTCAGCTGTTCCTTCCCGAGCAGCTCGCGGATCTCCGTCAGCGCCTCGCAGAACAGATGAAGCACGCGGATGTCGGACGTCAGCTTCATCACGGGGCTTCCGAGCCTCATTTTCTCGCGAAAGCCTCTGCCCAGCTCGTTCCACTTCTGAACCACGTCGTTGCTGATCCGGTACAGCGCCCGCGTCATCTCCTCGTGCTGCAGGCTCTCCTCCACGGACTCCTGCCGGTACAGGATTTCCTCCTCCGTCGTCAGCGGGACCATCATAACGTTCCGCATCGTCTCCGCGAGGTACCGGTCCGGCTTCTCCACCTGCTTCACGCTTCCGTTCTCGTACGTGATCTCCTGGGACGCAGCGGAAAACATGGTATTCAGTCCGAGATCCTGTATGATGCTCGCGGGGTCATAGTAGGTCTCCCCGTTCGTCCACTCCCGGTCTCCGTACAAAAGACAAACCTTCATAAACGCTCCTTCAGCTGCTCATAAGTCAGGTGGTATTTTTTGACCTGGTTCTCCGCGCACGCGCCGTCGTCCGACTGCCCTCTGCGGATCTCAAACGTCTGGATCCCCTGCTCATCCAGCATCGCCCGAAGGCTCACGACCCCCTCGCAGGCATCGGCCAGCTCCTTCAGGTGCGTGACATAAATCCCTTTGTCGCCGAGCTCCGTAAAATGATCGAGCACGCGCTTTCCCATGATCACCGCGTCGTAGCTCGCAGCCGTGGTGAAGAGCTCGTTGATGACAACGAAGCTGCTCCCGGCCTTGCTTTCCATCATCGGCGCGAGCCGCACAAGCTCGTCCATCAGCTTGCCTCGTCCCGTCTCCACGCTCTCCTCCACCGAGAAGTGCGTGAGAATGCGCGAAAAATAAAGCACCGTCGCCGACTTTGCCGGAACATCCAGTCCCAGTTTCGTGAAAAATACAAGCTGTCCGAGGCTTCTGGCAAAGGTCGTCTTTCCGCCCTGGTTCGGACCGGTGAGAACGAAGAACTGCTCCGATGGGTCAAGATAAAAGTCGTTCGGCACTACCTTACCGCCCCGCCCGATGGACATGAGCGCCAGGGCCAGGTCGTACAGACCCTCGGCCTCCATGCGGCCGCTTAGGCGAACCTCAGGCTCAGTGAAGGCGAACCCGGCCTTCTCCATCTCCCGCTGCAGGGAACAGAAGGAGAGATAAAACCGGATCTCCTGTTCAAACCGCGTAAATGCCGGCACGTTATACTGCTCCGCCCGCTTTGTCAGCTGTTGTGACAGCTCACTGAGCTTTCGGAAGAACGCCGGCTTTTTCTTCTGCAAAACCTCGATGCAGGCATTTTCCAATTCCGTGGTCGCGGCGCCCGCGATGAACGGGTTGGTCAACTGTGCGGCCTCGATGCCCTCGGCGACGATCAAGCGGGATTCGTACGTATCCCCGTCTTCCGTCTCCTTCAGAGCCACGCTCATCCGGTCCTTGTCGTAGGTGATGGTGAACCGAAGCTTCCGGATCTCCTCCAGGATGCTCCGCGTCTCCGAAAGGATGGTCCGGTATGTCTTTCCGCCCAGGGTGCTGCGGATGATCCGCAGGAATTCCTGCAGCGACGACTCAAGTTCCGCCTGCTCCAGTGCTTCCGCCAGCTCCTCGTAAGCGCTGTAATACGCCTCGGCCTCGCGGATCCACCAGACTGCCTTCTGCATTTCCCCGTAAGCCTTATGCTTCTCCCCGCGCAGCTTTTCAACCTCCGCGATCTTCTCCGTGAACGCCGTCAGGGAGAGGTATACGGGTTCCTTTTTGATGTCCCCGTAAACCGCTCGGCGATACGCCGTCCCCTCCGGTGTCTTAGGCAAATGCATGAAGTATTTCCTGACGGATTTTCCCCATTTTACCGACACGCGGTCAATGATCTGGAGAAGGTTCAGGTCCTGATAGAACACCTCCGCCTCCCCGGAATCGTAATCCTCCATGTCCGCGTTCAGATCGAGGATACTGAAATCCCCGATCAACGCGTCTTTCTCCTCACTCATCAAAGCCTCCGATACTCCGTCTGTTTTCGTTTCTTCGGTCTTTTATCTTCCGATCATCATTCCCGGTCTCTCGTCGCCGGTCTCTCATCGCCGGTCTCTTATCTCAGATCCCTCATCTCCGGATCTGCTGGAGAATGAACGGATCCGCGATCTTTTTGTCCTCCGCGAAGAGAAGGATCTCGCTGATGATCTGCGCGGTCTTGGGATCATCGTCCACAAACGGCAGGAACAGCCTGCCCCTGTGCTGCGAGTGAACCGGCAGAATATTGATCATGGCGCCGCCC
>CADBLW010000163.1 GCA_902795625.1 uncultured Lachnospiraceae bacterium
ACAGTTCGGCGGACAGACGCCTCTCAACCTCGCTGCAGATCTTAAGAAGAACGGCATCAATATCCTCGGTACCTCACCTGAGACTATCGATCTGGCTGAGGACCGTGACCACTTCCGTGCGATGATGGATAAACTTCAGATCCCGATGCCTGAGGCCGGTATGGCCGTCAATGTTGACGAGGCACTCGAGATCGCCAACCGCATCGGATATCCCGTCATGGTACGTCCTTCCTATGTCCTCGGCGGACGCGGAATGGAAGTTGTTCATGATGATGACATGATGCGCGTCTATATGTCGGCTGCCGTCGGTGTAACACCTGACAGGCCGATCCTCATCGACAGATTCCTGCACCATGCTACAGAGTGTGAGGCAGATGCCATCTCCGACGGTGAGCACTGCTTTGTTCCTGCCGTCATGGAGCACATCGAGCTCGCGGGCGTTCACTCCGGTGACTCCGCATGCATCATCCCGTCGGTTCATATCTCGGCGGAAAATGTAGCAACCATCAAGGAATACACAAGAAAGATCGCTGAGGAGATGCATGTCAAGGGTCTGATGAACATGCAGTACGCGATCGAGAACGGCAAGGTGTTCGTTCTCGAGGCAAATCCCCGCGCATCCCGCACGGTGCCGTTGGTTTCCAAGGTTTGCAACATCCGAATGGTTCCGCTTGCAACGGAGATTATCACGGCAGACCTTACCGGACGCAAGTCGCCGGTGCCGGAGCTTAAGGAGATGAATATCCCGAACTACGGCGTGAAGGAAGCAGCGTTCCCGTTCAATATGTTCCCGGAGGTTGACCCGATCCTCGGACCGGAGATGCGCTCCACGGGTGAGGTGCTCGGCCTGTCCCCGTCCTACGGCGAGGCGTTCGTGAAGGCACAGGAGGCAATCCAGTCGAAGCTTCCGACCGAGGGTGCGGTACTGATCTCCGTGAAGAACAAGGATAAGGATGAGATGCTCGACATCGCGAAGCAGTTCGCGGAGGACGGTTTCAAGATCTACGCGACGGGCGGTACCTACAACGCCATCGCGGCGGCAGGCATTCCGGCGGAGAAGGTGCTCAAGCTCTATGAGGGTCGCCCGAACTGCTATGACCTGATTACCAACGGAAGCGTGCAGCTCGTCATCAACTCGCCCATCGGCAAGGACAGCGTTCACGATGACAGCTACCTGCGCAAGGCAGCCATCAAGGCCAAGGTGCCGTATGTGACGACGATCGCCGCAGCACGCGCTACCGCCGAGGGTATCCACTATGTGAAGACGCACAAGGACTGCCCTGTGAAGTCGCTGCAGGAGATCCACTCGGAGATCAAGCCGATCGACTGATCCGGACAGACATACTTTGACATAAGAATTTGATGCATTGGGGGCAACTGCAGGGGTACTGCGGTTGCCCCGTTTTAACGGAGGCGGAAGAGGAGAGATACCGCGGTTTCACAAAAGACTTTTCAAATGGGAAGGTTTGTTGTACAATGGTAACGCTCGGAAGTATGTCCCGGTCTTACGAGGGCCGGAACGGGAGTTTCGGGAGCATTTTCCGATGAGGGAAGAGAACGGAGGCACGGTATGAAGAAGAAAAAGAGACTTTCGATAGTCAATCGCATTTTTGCCGTATTTTTCGGAATTTTGTTGTTCGCGGGCGTGCTCGCATGGATCGTTGCTTCGCAGCTGGAGGACCTTGTGGAGCCCAAGAAGCTTGCCTCGGCGGTCACGGACAGCCTCGACTTTGAGGAGATGGACGTGACGGAGATGTTCGAGGATGCGACGAACGGCAAGAGTTTGTCGGAGTTCATCAACGAACAGGCATCCGAACTCAGCGGCGAGGATCTTCAGCTTACGGATGATGATATCAAGGTAATACTGAACAATAAGGCCGTTAAGTCGTTCCTTGAGGATAAGCTTTCCGACTACGCGGCGTTCATTGCGGGAGATGACAAGGAAGCAAACGCGGCGCTGTCCTCGGACGAGTTGTACTCGCTGATCGAAGACAACAAGGGAGTCATTGAATCGGCGACGGGGAAGAAGCTGGACGATAAGGCGATGGATAAGATCCGCACCGGTATCGATAACCTGGAACTTGAGAAACTGGATGCGCAGACCCTTGTCGGGGACGAACTGAAGGATGTCCGTGACGCGGTTTCCACGGTCCGCAAATTTGCTCCCTGGGCTCCTTGGGTAGCCCTCGGCTTCTGTGCGCTGATGATCCTCTTCATCGCGCTTCTGCGCGGTCGCTTTGTCGCGGGAACCTTCGCGGAGGTCGGTATTGTCGGAGCTCTTGCCGGAGGTACGATACTGATCCTCGGTGTCACGAAGCTGATGGAGAAGATTGCCAAGAAGCTGACGGACGAGAGCAAGATCTCGGTTGTCGCAGGACAGATGATCTACGATGTGCTTCATGATCCGGCGCTGCTCGTACTTTTCGTCTCGGCCGGCTGCATTGTGATCGCGATCATTCTTAAGATCGTCATTTCCTCGGTCCGCGACGACGAGGATGATACGGCAGCGGCATACGCGCAGCAGCAGGCATACGCACAGCAGCAGGCTTATGCTCAGCAGCAGGCCTATGCACAGCAGCAGGCATATGCACAGCCGCAGACGTACGCACAGCAGGCGTACGCGCAGCAGCAGGCATATCAGCAGCAGACCTATGCGCAGCAGCAGGCTTACGCGCAGCAGGTAGCAGCGTACCAGCAGCAGGCGGCGCAGGCACAGCAGGCGCAGCAGCAGCCGGTGGATGTACGGTCTCAGACTACGTATCAGCAGCCGGTGGATGTGCAGGCGCAGCAGCCGATCGACAATGCGGGGCAGAACGGACAGTAGGATAGTAATTCAGTAATACACGGAAAATTCAGCGAACTTGGGGAAACGCCGATCCGTCGGCGTTTCTTCTTGCGGGAAACCGGCATTTCGGACGGATTTTCCGGGACGGAAAATTCGGATGGACCGTATTTTCCGAAATACAGAAAGTAAGGATTGACAGTTAGGGTATGGACGGTGAAATCAAAAAACAGTATAGGCGGATGCTCGGCAGGCAGTACGCGCTGCAGCTGATCATCCCGGTAACGCTGCTCTGGGACGAGCTCGTGTTCCACGCCTATATCAATCGTGGATTTCATAATGCATCGATGGGCTTCCTCGTGCTCTTTGCGCTCGGGATCGGCCTGACGATAGCCGCGATCACGGGCAGGATGGGAACGAAGGCGACGATCATCGCCAACTGGATCGTGATCGTGCCTGTCACCGCGTGGTTTGTCATTCAGGCGGTGAGCCACGGAATGCTGCAGTCGTATCTTACCCTGGCGCTCACGGACAACGCGGAGGAGGCAGCGGAGTTCACGGGCGACGTTATGACGTGCCTTGTGCGCAGACTTCCGCTTGTGTTTCTTCTGCTCGTACCGATCGCAGTCTATATCATTTTCCTCATAAAGAAGGTCATTCCCCATGAAAAGGTCCGCGGATGGATCGTCGGCGTGACGGCGCTGCTTGCTCTGGAATGCTTCCTGGTCGCCGCGATCGCGCTGACAAGCGAGCACTGCAGGGACAACGGTCAGTACGACATGTTTTTTAAGGATTGG
>CADBLW010000164.1 GCA_902795625.1 uncultured Lachnospiraceae bacterium
CCGCGAAGAACGGTAATGCTTGCATTCCTTCGGAAAATGCGGTAAGATGCGATTGGCAGTACTGCCGCGACAGTATAACAAAAACACGCATAAAGGAGAAGAGACATGGAACAGGGAGTTGGCAACACTATTATTGCTGAATGCAAACGCAAGAAGAACGACAAGGCGCCGGCAGTATTTTACGCAGACCACATGGAGTACAACGGGGAGTCGTACAAGTACGGTGAGATGGATACCGTCAGCCTGTATGCATCAGCGATGCGTTACGGCATTCTGATGGAGAATTTTTCGGGCTTCATTAAGATGACGTTCCGCGACGGCAGAAAGCTGAAGTGGAAGATCGGCGGCAACGCATTCCTCGGTTTCGGCAAGAACAAACTCAAGAGAGAGTATTATGCAAACATGTATGAGGCGTGCATGCTCACGTTCTTCAAGGCACGCGCAGCTGAGTATCTCCAGACGATCCGCAGCGGCGGCGATGTGACCATCGCCAATGTGAACGTCAGTGCTACCGAGATCTCCGGCAAATCCGGTCTCAAGAAGGCATCGACGCCTATCTCCCAGCTCGGTGGTGCGGAGATCGGTTCCGGTTTCGTTCGAATCCTGCAGGCGGATCAGACTCACACGGCAGTCAACCCGATCGCTAGCAAGTTCGACAACGCGGTTGTTTTGATCCCGATCGTGAACGCGCTCATCAGCGGGCAGTAATCCTAAGGGAAACTGCGAAAGCGGATCCGCATAATGCGGGATCCGGCATTCTACGAATAACTTACAAACAAAAAGAAGACCATTCGGCGGAAGCGCCGGATGGTCTTTTGTTGTTTTAGCCTGTTGTCTGCCCGGTTCGACAGGCCTTTGCTTCGGATCGTCTCTGATCCGGCAGGCTGCCTTGCTTACTCCACTCCGCGGAGGTCGACCAGCGGGATGGTCTTGGCGAGCAGCTCCTTCCAGGTGCGAAGGGTGTCGGGCTCGGGGGCGTGGAAACGTCCCTTGACCATGACGTTGTCGCTGTCGCGGTACGGCTGCAGGAAGTAGTGGCGTGCACCGGCGATCCACTTGCCG
The DNA here is from genome assembly GCA_902795625.1 of uncultured Lachnospiraceae bacterium. Classification (GTDB taxonomy): domain Bacteria; phylum Bacillota; class Clostridia; order Lachnospirales; family Lachnospiraceae; genus ISDg. The sequence continues at coordinate 1,063 of CADBLW010000164.1, forward strand.
ATGGAAGCCATCGCCTCGGTGTCATGGAGCTCCGTGGCCACCGTGGTCCGGAATTCGTAGTGGATGCCGCAGTGCAGCAGAAGATCCACCGAAGCCTCCACGGCGTCCGTGCGGAAATCTCGGATGCCTATGGTGTCGCCGTAGCGCTCGCGGCAGTTCTTGATGTCCATCGCGACGTAGTCGAGCATGTTCGCCTTCAGCAGCTTCTCCAGCATGGCGGGAGACTGTCCGTTGGTGTCGAGCTTGATCTTGTAGCCGAGGGCGCGCACCTTTGCGATAAATTCCGGAAGATCCGGCTGCAGCGTGGGCTCGCCGCCTGTGATGGCGATGCCGTCCAGAACCTTCGCGCGGAGATTCAGGAATTTGAAGAGCTCCTCCTCGGAGATCATCGGCATCTTCTCGGGCCGGAGAACCAGCTCGCTGTTGTGGCAGTACGGACACCGGAAGTTGCAGCCTCCGGTGAAGATCGTAGCGGCCGTATGGCCGGGATAGTCAAGAAGCGTAAGCTTCTGCAGACCGTGAATTTGCATGGGAACCTCCGTGCGCGGGGCTCGGTATCGGAGAGACTGCCCCACGGGATACAAGTATTGTACCGCGAAAAGAGGAAAAAGTCTATCAAAAGGGTGGATATTCCGAAAAAGACAGATTTTTCGCTGACGGAAAATGCGTCACACGCCGCCGGCATTTTTGTTGTTGCGCTCCCGCGTGCGCATGTCGCGGAAGAAGTCGGTGAGGAGAGCGCTGCATTCGTCTGCGAGCACGCCGTTCGTGATCTCGACCTGGTGGTTGAACTGCGGGACCTGCAGGAGGTTGAGAATGGAGCCGGCGCAGCCGGCCTTTGGGTTGGGCGCGCCGACGATGACGCGGTCGATGCGAGCCTGCACAAGAGCGCCGGAGCACATCTGGCACGGCTCCAGTGTGACGTACATGGTACAGCCCTCAAGGCGCCAGTCGCCGAGCTTGCGGCAGGCCTGGCGGATCGCGATGATCTCCGCGTGGGCGAGAGTGGAATGCGAGGTAAGGCGGCGGTTGAACCCGCGGCCGATGACCTTGCCGTCATGGACGATGACGCAGCCGATGGGGACCTCGCCGAGGGCCGCGGCGCGCTGCGCCTGATGGATCGCTTTGCGCATGAAGAAGGAATGGTCCTGTTGCAGATTGGACATGAACAGACTCCTTTCGGAAAATGCGTTATTTTTGTCAAGTACTTTTTTCTGAAGTATATCACCGAACGTTGAAAATGTATAGAAATATTGCAAAAAACATAAATAATGTGCAATCTATCATTGAAAAAGCGGAAATAACAGTGTAAAATGTCGAATGTAGCAGTATCGAAAACTGTCGGGTTATTTTGCGTAACAGAGGAAGGTTGCACCCAGCCGGGGACGGCCGGAGGAGAGTATGAATTTAGGGAAGAGCAAAAAGATCGGTGTGCTGATCTCGAAGCCGACGGCGGAGTACCAGCACGACATTCTCAGCAGCATTGAGCAGAGAGCTGCTTCTTACGGATACTATACGTTGGTCTATTCGATTTTCGGCGGGTACGGCAAGAACGAGCTGTTCGTGCGCGGCGAGCGCATGCTTGCGGATCTGCCGGATTTCCGCAATCTGGACGGACTGCTTTTGTGCCTGGACACATTTACCGATGACACCGTGGTCAACCGCCTGCTGGAGCGTATCAGGACGAGGGCGACCTGCCCCGTTGTGTGCGTGCGCCGGCAGTATGACGGATACCACAGTGTGCTTGTGGACGACGACAACTCGATGGAGGGCATCGTCGACCATCTGGTGCAGGAACACGGGTACCGCGATTTCTGCTACGTCAGCGGCCCGAAGGATCACCCGGACGCGATCAAGCGTCTGGACTGCTTCCGCCGGATGATGGAAAAATACGAGATAACCCTCGACGAGGATGACATATTTTACGGTGATTTCTGGAGGAACATGGGAAACGCCGCCGTGGCGGAGCTTCTGGACATCCGCACCGACTACCCCGACGTGATCGTCTGCGCGAACGACTACATGGCGATGGCTGTGTGCAACGCTCTCGCGGACCGCGGGATCAAGGTGCCTGACGAGATCGCGGTCACGGGCTTTGACGACGCGCGCGACGCGGAGACGCAGATCCCTTCCCTCACCTCGGTGAGAGTCGATGTGGCCGGGATGGGACGCCGTGCGGTGGACATGCTCGTCGGGCTGATGAAGAACGAGACCGTTCCGGAGATCGACTACGTGTCGACGCTGGTTGTGTGCCGTGAGTCGTGCGGCTGCCGCGGAGACGGCGTTGCGGGTGCGGCGGCAGCGGTGCGCAAGTATTTCGAGTCGACGAAGCTTGCGGACCACAACAACATGCAGACCATTTTCATGAGCATCGACGTGGAAAATGCCGACAACATGGATGATCTGAACGAATGCATCTACACTTACATATTCAACAACGAGGACTTCCGCGATTTCTTCATTGTCCTCAACGATACGGATTTTTCGGCGGCTGAGCCGGAGGAGATGCGCACCTTCACGGACAAGGTGCATCTGCGCACGGCGATCCAGGAGACAATCCTTCTGGGCCATGTGGACCAGGTGTTCGCAAGGGAGGATATCCTGCCGGACGAGTACGTGTACGACGTGCCCTGCGGCTACTACATCGTGCCGCTGCATTTTCAGGAGCTGTGCTACGGCTACGCGATGATCAACTTCCGCGACCATCAGGCGCCGCTTGCATTTTTCCAATACATTATCACGATCATCAGCAACGTCCTTGAGCGCCTGCGCATCAACGCGCGCATGAGACGCCTTGTGAAGAAGCTTTCGAGCCTCTACGTCAGCGACGTGCTTACGGGGCTCAAGAACCGCTACGGGTTCGAGGAGGATTCGCAGCGCATGTACGAACAGGTGAAGGATACCGGGCGCACGCTCGCCATCATCTCCATCGACATGGACAACTTAAAGAAGATCAACGACAACTACGGTCACGCCCAGGGCGACCTTGCGCTTCGTGCGATCGCCAACTCCATCTGCGCGGCATGCTTCTCGAACGAGCTGTGCTACCGCGTCGGCGGCGACGAGTTCCAGGTGCTTGCGACGGATTACAACGAGGAGGATGTGGAGCGGTTCTACGAGCGCTTCGACGCCTTCTTAGAGGATTACAACAACCGCTCGAAGCGGCCGTACCTCGTGTACGCAAGCTACGGGCACGCCATCTGCAAAGGCACGGAGGAGCGCGAGCTCGGCGAGTGGATGACCATGAGCGACGACCGCATGTACGAGAATAAGACGGAAAATAAGAAAACCCGCAGTTTTCTGCGCGAGAAACCTGAGGAGTGACTACGGAAAATTGGAGAACGAGAAGACAACAATCGAAAACCTGCGGAAGCAGTTTGCGGATGTGTTCGGTGACGGAGGGGATGTAAGGGTGTATTTTGCGCCGGGGCGCGTCAACCTCATCGGCGAGCACACCGACTATAACGGCGGGCACGTGTTCCCGTGTGCGCTGACCATCGGTACATACGCGGTTGCGAGAAAGCGGGACGACCGGAAGCTGCGGATGTACTCGGTGAATTTTCCGCAGAGCGGTGTGATCGAGAGTTCTCTTGACGGGCTTTCGTACCGCGCGGAGGACGGATGGACGAACTACCCCAAGGGAGTGCTGTGGGCGGCTGCGGAGCGGGGCTTTGCTGCGGACCGCGGGCTTGACATTCTGTACTGCGGAACGATACCGAACTCCTCGGGACTGTCCTCGTCGGCATCCATCGAGGTTCTGACGGGCGAGATCCTGCGGGATATGTTCGGGTTTACGTACAACGGCATCACGAACGCGAAGATCGGACAGCGCGCGGAAAATGCCTTCATCGGCGTCAACTGCGGCATCATGGACCAGTTCGCCATCGCCATGGGCAAGAAGGATCACGCGATCTTCCTCGACACGGCGACGCTTGCGTATGAGTACGCACCGATCGCCATGGACGGCGTGAAGATCGTCATCATGAATACCAATCACAAGCGCGGCCTCGGTGAGTCGAAGTACAACGAGCGGCGCGCGGAGTGTGAGGAAGCGCTTGCGGAGATGCAGACGGCAGCGGCAATCCCGTCCCTCGGGGCGCTCACCGAAGCGGAGTTCGAGGCGATGGCCGATGCGATCGCGTCGCCGGTAAGACGCAGAAGAGCGAAGCACGCGGTGTATGAGAACCGCCGCACGATCCGCGCTGTGGAGGCGCTGAAACAGGGCGACCTTGCGGAGTTCGGACGGCTGATGAACGAATCCCACGTGTCGCTGCGCGACGATTATGAGGTGACCGGGCGCGAGCTCGACACCCTCGTGGAGGCGGCGTGGAAGGTGCCCGGAGTCATCGGGGCGCGAATGACCGGAGCGGGGTTCGGCGGCTGCGCGGTGTGCCTTGTGAAGGAGGAGAACGTCGAGCAGTTGATCCGGGAGGTCGGAGAGCAGTACGAGCGGACGATCGGGTATCCGGCGACATTTTACGTCGTAGAGATCGGAGACGGGCCGGGAAGACTCGGCTGACCGAAGAAACGGGCGGATGAACAGACAGTGCTGATCGGGACGGACAAACCGAAGCGATCAATAAACGTATATAGAAAAATGTTGCAGAAGAGCCGTCAGGAGTGATCGGCATGACCCGCAGCGCGGGGCAGCCGGGAGAGCCTGAGGCAGAGAGAGGAGTGCATATGAGACTGGAGGACAATGAACGGAAGAAGATGCTGACCATCTTTGCGAAGAACCTGCCGACGTATCGGAAGAACATGAAGCTGTCGCAGGAAGAATTCGGCGAGACGATCGGGATCACGAGGCAGACGGTGAGTTCCATCGAGCGCGGGGCGTACCCGTTGACGTGGGCTATTTTCCTGTCATGCCTGTTCATCTGTACCGGACAGCCCCGGGCGAGAAAGCTGATCCTGAATTCCTATGCCGGTGAGCCCGTGCTGCTTGGATTCTTGAACGAGCTTGTCGGTGACAAGGGCAACCTTGCGGCGGAGGGCGGCAAGGGAACCGCGAGACAGGTGTACTACGGCACCTGCACCATCAAGGGTGACGATGCGTACACGATCGTGGACTGCGATGCCGGCGTGAGCGAGATGCTCGGCCTTTCCGAAGAGGGCGAGGGCGGACGCCGCACGCGCAGCCACGCCAACATGACCTTCGGCAGCTACCTCGACTATGTGCACCCCGACGACCGCGAGGCGATCCGCCGTATTCTCGACGAGAAGATCCGCAAGCAGATGGTCGTCTGCATTGAGCACCGGATGATCTCCGCGGAGGGCCGCGCGATCCCGGTACAGTGCTTCGTGCGCAGACAGAAGAAAATGATGAAGAACGGTCTTTTTGACGTCACCATCACGCAGATCACTGGTGAAATGCTCCGCAAGCGCCAGGTGTCCGGCCTTCTGGAGACGCTCCCGGTAGGCGTCGCCGTGTTCGAATTCCAGGGACGCATCGCGCGGGACAATGTACCCGAGGTCATATACGCGAACGATGTATTTTACGATATCATCGGACATACGAAGGACGAGTTCACACAGATCCATGACAATTTCCTGCCGGCCATCGTGGCGGCAGAGGACAATAAGGCCGTGATGCGGCTGTTCGATTCGCGTCTGGAGACCAACGCCGTGTCGGCAGCGGAATTCCGCGTGAACCGCTTCGACGGAAGCGTGGCGTGGGTTCACTGCAACGCGCTTGTCGTATGGCACACCGATGACGGACGCTCGCTTGTAAGCTGCGTCCTGACGGATATCACGCAGCGCATCAACGCCGAGCTGAGCATGAAGCACCAGCTCGACCGTTACCGCCAGCTCGAGGACGTCTCGGACGACGTGCAGTTCAGCTACGACGTCAAGGAGGACCGTCTGAGCGTGCCTTCGCGCATCAGTGAGCAGTTCGGCCGCGAGAGCGTGATCGCCAACTTGCTGGCCGGCGATCTGCCCCGCGAGTTCTGCCATCCCGAGGATTACGAGCAGTTCATGGAGCTTATGCGCAATGCCCTCGGCGGCACGAACGGGAAGGGTGAGTTCCGCATCAAGCTCGACGCCAAGGAGTTCAAGTGGTGCAAGGTCAACATGATCGGCATCAAGGACGCCAACGACGC
>CADBLW010000165.1 GCA_902795625.1 uncultured Lachnospiraceae bacterium
CGCCGGGGAAGAACTCCAGATCCTTGCCGAGGGTCACAAAATCCTTGCGGCGGATGCCTCTCCGCGCCGCGTGGGATTTTTCGAGCATCAGGTACATGTAGGCGAGGACGCCGTCCATTTTCCGCTCGGAAGAGAGCTCGCGGGCCTCCTTCCAGAAATCCGCGGCGGTCATTCCGACGTTGGGGATGAACGTGTACTCCTGCATATCCTTCGTGCAGAGTGTCTTGTCGAAATCGTACATGATGGCCACAACGGGCCGTTCGGCAGTCTTCATGGGGCACCTCGTTGTAAGAGAATAAACAGATTGTTCCATAATCATTATATTGCATTTCTCTGACAATGCAAAGAAGAAACGCTTCGTTGTCTCTCAATTGATTTTATGGATAAGCAGTGTTATACTTAATTTGTTAAGCATTTTCAGGGGCTACCAATGAGGAGAACATAAAGCGATATAGAAAGGTTAAAGGATGAAAAGACATTGCGTGATATTTGTTTTATTGGTGCTAGCACTGATTTGCTTCTGTTCATGCAGTGAAAAAACGACAAAACCAGGGGCTTCAATAAATAGTGCTGTTACTGAGTACTTGTTGTCACGAAGTGTTAATGACAGCAAAATCATTACTATTGATATGCCGTGGTTCGATAATTACAAGTTTAGTGAAAACGGAATTTCTTATTGGAATATTTGTGGTCGTGTAGATGAATCTCTTTGTTTGTTTTATACATATTCGAGCGATATTGACAACATTGTTTCGGAGGGGGATGTCGTAAAAGCAGAAGTTGAGCTTTATAGCGAGACAGCTGTGGACACATCTAAACATGAATGTATAATCGTTATTGGGGCGGGAATGTTTAACACTTCGGCGGAGCGAGCATTATGCGGGAAAAAGTCGGGAGACGTGATACAAGTACAGCTTTCTGACGACGGAATAGCGAACTATCTTCAAATCAAGGACGTCAAGACATCCATTAAGGTCCTTTCGAGTGGACGTTGTTATGCAGAAGAAGATGTGATGAAAGCGTTGGAAGAAGACGGGTTTTCTTCTTTTGAAGACTTTTATTGTTACCTTTTTGATGTGAAACGGAACGAAGAATTGTTTTCGTGTCGCGAATTGAACAAAGCAACATTTTTCGAGGAGGCTATTTGTAACTGCACTTTTGATCTGTCGGAAGAAGATATTAAGAACTATGCGCTGCAAATAGTTGGTGAGTATGAAAAAACAGCAGCGGATTTAAATATTGAACTGGAGGAATTCTATTCAAGAGTTTTAAATTTGGACGAAGACAGTTTCTTTTTGAAATGTGTTCAATCCGCCGAGTATGAGATCAAAAAGGCGTTGCTTGTGGGACTCATCGCGGAGGAATACGGTATTACTGTCACGGAAGACGATATCGCTGAGTTCTGTAGCAGTAAAGGAATTGATGCGAAGGACAGTTCTTCACAGGCATCAATCCGGTATGAGTGCCTGGAGGAAAATGTGCTTGTGAAGTTCGGAGTTACGTTCCGATGAGGTGTTCTCCGGAACGATGATAAAAAAGAAAAGGATAATGACCGATATGGAGGAAAAAGATACAATCGAAACGATAGATTCGGGCTCGGCGGAGCCGCACGGAAACGGCAGACTCCTCAAGCGGATCCTGCTCGGGCTCGGCGCAGCGTGCGCGATCCTTGTGATCTTCCTTCTGGTGCTGGACAGCACGGGCGCGAAATACCGCAAGGAGCACTCGCAGGAGTTCGGTTACACGATACAGTATGACGAGTCGCGGTATCAGAAGGACCGGATCCGCCTCGGCAACAATGAGGATCCGACCTACATGGATCGGTACGGCGCCAAGAGCAATCCGTACGCAAATTTCCTCGCGGTGTCTGCGGTGTCCGATGAGGCGGATGTCAACGAGGCGCTGGAGGTGTTCCAGTCAGACGGGAGCTACTCGTTCATCACGGAGGAGGACGCCGTGTTCGGCAGCGGCAATTACCGCGCGAAGAAGATCGTTTACACCGATACTGAGGGCGATGAACCGCTGGAGGTGACCTACTACTACATGGCGGACCGCAAGCTTTTCATCACGGTCTCCTGCGACAAATCCCATAAAAAAGAGCTCGCGAGAATGCTCGCGAGCCTTGAGCTTGATTAGGAAATGCCGGTCATTCGCCTTCGAACAGAGGCGTCGAAAAATATCTCTCGGCCGTGTCGGGCAGGACGGTGACAACCGTTTTGCCGCGGCCGAGTTTTTTTGCCATCGCAAGTGCCGCCGCGACGTTCGTGCCGCTGGAGATGCCGCAGAGGATGCCTTCCTTCGAGGCGAGATCGCGGGAGGTCTGCAGGGCAACATCATCCTCCACGATGAAGATCTCGGAGTAGATGTTTGTGTTGAGGTTCTCAGGGATCAGACCGTCGCCGATGCCCATCTGCAGGTGCGTTCCGATGGAACCGCCCGAGAGAATGGCAGCGTTGGCGGGCTCCACAGCCCAGATCGTGATGTCCGGGTTCTGCGTTTTGAGCACTTCGCCGATGCCGGAGATCGTGCCGCCCGTGCCGATACCGGAGCAGAAGCCGTGGATCGGGCCCGCGACCTGTTCAAGGATCTCAACGCCGGTGTGGTATTTGTGCACCAGCGGGTTGTTCGGGTTGGAAAACTGCTCGGGAACGAAGACGTTGGGGTCTTCCTTCGCCATGCGGAACGCGGTGTTGATGCACTCCGCGATGCAGGCTCCGATGTCGCCGTCATCGTGGATGAGGATCACCTCCGCGCCGTAGTGATGAACGAGCTTGCGGCGCTCCTCGCTGACCGAGTCGGGCATGATGATGATCGTGCGGTAGCCGCGCACTGCGCCGACAAGCGCAAGGCCGATGCCCTGGTTGCCGCTGGTGGGCTCCACGATGATCGTGTCCTTGGTGATGCGGCCTTCCTTCTCTGCGGCGAGGATCATATTGTAAGCCGTGCGGGTCTTGATGGAACCGCCGACGTTCAGGCCTTCGAATTTGACTAAAACCTCCGCGTCGTCCGGGCCGGTCATGTGCTGCAGCCGGATGATGGGGGTGTGTCCGATGGCTTCAAGAATGTTGTCGTAAATCATTGGGTAACCGTCCTTCGGGCGAAGCCGCTTAACGAAGCTTCGCGTGATACGGCATAGTCTTATGCCGTGATAGCATACGAAAGTGTATCGGATTGCACGGTAAATGTCAAGGAAAACATAGGCGCGCCGCGGGTGAAAACGGAGACATTTTCCTTGCGAAACGGGCGCTTTTATACTAATATGGTCTCGGATGCGTAAACGGAAAATGAGAGTGCTCGGATCGGGAGACCGGCGGAAAAACAGGTCGGTCCCGAAGGAGTTCCGAAGGATTTTCCGGGGGAAAGGAGCAGTCGTATGTGGGAGAAACTGACGCAGTATTTCAGCGGGCGCGGGTTGAAGGAAGTGAACCTCAACCGCGATGATATGCGTCTTTACTATACTGCGGAGGGCAAGGCGGCAGACACGATCTGGATGATCAACAATGACGCGGTCGCCGCTCTGACAAAGGAAAAATACGGCAGGTATCTCGAGACGATCCGCAGTATTTTCATAAAGCAGGGCTTTGAGACGGTTTCGATACTGACACTTTTCGTGTCGGGCCGGATCGGGCAGTGCAAGGAGATCGGCGAGGACACTGCGTACTGGATCGTGGACGCGGAGTACGGCCGGCTGATCATATATGAAAACCAGCCGGAGGATTTCCTCGGGATCCGCTCGGTGATCGAGAACAACCTGCATTTCGGCGGGCACAGCCGCAACGCGGAGGGCGCGCAGACGGACCTGAACAATAACAATCTCCGCGCGGCGAGCCGGGTTACCGCCTACGGCCGCGACGCGGTGACGCGCGTTGACAAGAACCGTGCCAACGCCTATCTGGAGGCACAGAGAAGGCAGAACCGCTACCGCTCGTCCCAGCGTCGGAGCGGCCTGCAAGGCGTATGTATCGCGACGGCGGTGCTGATCGCCGTCAATCTGATCATTTTCCTTCTCACCGACCTGTTCTCGATGGAGAGCATCCTCGAGAAGGGCCAGATGAGCTGGTACACGGTAGTTACGGAGCACGGGTATTACCGGCTGTTCACCTGCATGTTCCTGCATTACGGCATCGACCATGTGGGCGGCAACATGATCGCCCTGTACG
>CADBLW010000166.1 GCA_902795625.1 uncultured Lachnospiraceae bacterium
ACACCGCTCTTGATCATACCAAACGGTTCCGGCTGCAGCTGCATCTGATGTGTCATATGGTTGTCCTTTACACAAAACTTCTAAAGCGTTTTTCTTACGTTGGGGAAAAAAATATTTCGATTCGAAAACTCTAATGTTTTCGAATCGAAATATCCAGACGCCGATACGCAATTGCACCAATACTTCCGTTGGGGGACAATATATTTCGTTTCGCTTTCGAAACGAAATATCGAATGCCGACAGGCAATTGCACCAATACTTCCGTTGGGGGACAATATATTTCGAAGTGAAAACTCTGACGTTTTCACTTCGAAATATCGAATGCCGACAGGCATTCACATAGCCTCCCACAGCGCCTCATTCACTTCGATCGGTATGTTCACCTTCCATTTTTCGTAGAGGCTCTCGAAATATGCACGGGACACCTCGTCGATGCGGGCTTCCTCGGCTGCCTGGGTGGCTGCCTTGTCCTTCTCGTCGACGCAGTAGAAGATGTACAGGCCGTCGTCCTCCTCGACGATCTGGCTGATCTCGCCCGTGTGCAGGGCAAATGCGGCGTTACGGCTCTTCACCGGCAGATCCGCCCGGCCGACCGTGATCTCGATCGTGCTCGCCGCGGAAACGCCCTTGGCGTAGTTATAAAAGTCCTGGGACTCCGCCGCGGCCGCGCGGTAACCTTCCGCCTTCGTCCACAGCGCCCGCATATCCTCCTCGGAGAGCGGCGTGCGGTTGCCCTCCGCGTCCTCGTAATACTTGTTCAGGAAAATGTAGCAGAATTTGGCGCGAAGCACTTCCGCCTCGGTAATCTCGGAAATGTCGGCGTTCAGCGTGATCGTGCGGTATGTCTTCTCCGCGAGCACGTTGTCGTTGTAGATCGAGCGCACCAGATCCTCGGTGATGCCGTATTTCTTCGCAGTCGACTCCGTGATCCCGGAGAGGTACTGCTGCGTATAATCGTTGACGTTGAGGATGTCGTCGGCCTCAAGCTTAACATCGAACTCGTCGGCCATGTGGCACACAAGCTTGATGTAGATCAGCTTCTCAAGAAGCCGCTCCTTCATCAGCTCCGAGTACGGCCGCTGCTCTCGGGTGAACTTGATGTCCCAGATCTCCGAGCCGTACAAAGCCTCCACCTCCTCGCGCATACTGAGCAGGTAAATGTTGGCCTCGGCATAACTCACTTCCGCGCCGCCGATGCGCAGCAGCACGTCGTTCGTGAAGCCTTCGCTGGTCGGCAGCTTTTTCTCATCCTCATTGTTCTTGCCGCAGCCGCACATCGCCGCTGCAAGCACAACCGCAAGAATCACCGCGCAAATGCGCCGAAATCCCGGTCTGATCCGCATATCTATCCCTCCCGCAAACAAATAGGAATTACTGTATCTTCGGAAAATATCCTCTTCTCACTCCGCAAGCTTCCCGAGCTCCTTCAGCACGACTTCCGACTCGCGGAACTGCGCGGCAATATCCGTGTTGCCCTGCTTCTTTCCGCTGAACTCGTAGGTGAACACGGGAACCGTGCCGGACTGCACATGCATTTTCCCGCGGAACTGCTCCACCACCTCGGGGATGCCTTCCGCGCGCAGCGCAGCCTTCGCGAACATGCGCAGCACAAGGAACCCGTCGCGCATGGTTAATTTTTCGACAAATGCCTTGTGCGCAAGCGCCTTGAGGTAGGCAACGTGAATCAGCAGGTTCACACAGTCCGGCATGTCGCCGAAGCGGTCGGTCAGCTCATCCTGCATTTCCTCCACATCCTCCTCCGTCTCGATGGAGGCGATGCGCTTGTACATATCCAGCTTCTGAATCTCGTTTCGTATATAGGTGGCCGGGATGTAGGCATCCAGGTCCGCGTCGATCTGTGTCTCGAACAGCTCGCGCACCTCCGTGTCGCCCTTCATCGCCCGGATGGCCTCGTTGAGCATTTTACAATACAGCTCATAGCCGACCGCCGCGATCTGGCCGTGTTGCTCCGCGCCGAGAAGGTTTCCGGCACCGCGGATCTCAAGATCCCGAAGGGAGATCCGGTAGCCCGCGCCGAGCTCCGTGTAATCGCGGATGGCGTTGAGGCGCTTCTCCGCCGTCTCCGTCAGCATCTTGTCGCGCCGGTACATCAGAAACGCGTAGGCGATGCGGTTGGAACGGCCGACGCGTCCGCGGAGCTGATACATCTGCGAAAGCCCGAGCCGCTCCGCGCCATCGATGATCATCGTGTTGACATTGCTGATATCCATACCCGTCTCAACGATGGTTGTGGACACCAGAACGTCAATCTCGCGGTTGATGAACCGCGTCATGATCCGCTCAAGCTCACGCTCGTCCATTTGCCCGTGCGCATACGCGATATTGGCCTCGGGGCAGAGCGCCTGCAGCTTGGCCGCGACCTCTGAGATATCTCTCACCTTGTTGTAAATATAATACACTTGGCCTTCTCTTGCAAGTTCTCTGTTGATTGCCTCCCTTGCAATTTCCGGGCTGTACTCCATGACAAAGGTCTGGATCGGCAGCCGGTCGAGCGGCGGCTCCTCCAGAATGCTCATGTCGCGGATGCCGATCAGGCTCATGTGGAGTGTGCGCGGAATGGGCGTTGCCGTCAGTGTGAGCGCGTCGACATCGTTGCGCAGCTGCTTGATCTTCTCCTTGTGCGTGACGCCGAAGCGCTGCTCCTCATCCACGATCAGCAGACCGAGGTTCTTGAACTGCACATCCTTGGAAAGCAGTCGGTGCGTGCCGATGACGATGTCCACCAGGCCCTTGCGGATGTCCGCGATGGTCTTCGCCTGCTCCTTCGGCGTGCGGAAGCGGGAAAGCATATCAACGCGGCACGGAAAATTCATCAGCCGCTGCATGAAGGTATTGTAATGCTGCTGCGCGAGTATAGTCGTCGGCACGAGCACGGCGACCTGCTTCCCGTTCAGCACCGCCTTAAATGCCGCGCGCAGCGCGATCTCCGTCTTGCCGTAGCCGACGTCGCCGCAGATCAGGCGGTCCATGATCTTCTCGCTCTCCATATCGCGCTTGGTGTCCGCGATGGCGCGCAGCTGGTCGTCCGTCTCCTCGAAGGGGAACAGCTCCTCAAACTCCCGCTGCCACTCATTGTCCGCCTCGTAGGCGAAGCCCTTTCTGCTGGAGCGGATCGCGTACAGGTTCACAAGCTCCTGCGCGATGTTGTTCACGCTCCTCTGAACCTTCGCCTTGGTCTTCTTCCATTCCGTACCGCCGAGCTTGTTGAGCTTCGGCTTCTTCTCCACATCGGCGTCCGCGTACTTCTGCAGCACGTCAAGGCCCGTGGCCGGCACATAGCAGGTGCCGCCCTCGTACTCGACCTTCACGTAGTCCTTCGTCACGCCCTCAGTCTCGAGCTGGACAAGACCGCGGTAAATGCCGATGCCGTTATTTTCATGGATCACGTAATCGCCGTTGGACAGCTCGTGGTAATCGAGTGCCTTGCGGTTGCTC
>CADBLW010000167.1 GCA_902795625.1 uncultured Lachnospiraceae bacterium
CCCGGCTGCAGTACAGCACGCTCGGATGAAAATCCTCGTAGGAAATGTCCGACTGATTCCCTGAAAACCCCGCCATATGAATAAACCTCCTCCTTCCGCCGGTGCTCCGGCGTTTCTGTGCACGAAGGCCCTGCTGCAAACCCTATCTGACCTCTTTCGGAAAATGCGGTCCCTCCGGCATCTCTCAGATATTCTCGATCTGCCAGTCGATCGGCTTCACTCCGTGCGCCGTGAGAAACTCATTTGCCCTGCTGAAATGCTTACACCCGAAAAATCCGCGGTACGCCGACAGCGGACTCGGGTGCGGCGCCGTCAGGATCAGGTGATTTTTGTTCGTAAGCATCGAGATCTTGCTCTGTGCCGGTCTTCCCCAAAGCATGAACACGATTGGCCTGTCCTCGCCGTTCAGCGCCTCGATCACGGCGTCGGTGAACTTCTCCCATCCGCGGTTCTGATGGGAGTTCGCCTGATGCGCCCGGACCGTGAGAACGGTGTTCAGGAGCAGAACACCCTGCTTCGCCCATTTTACGAGGTAGCCGTTGTTCGGCACATAGCAGCCGAGATCGTTGTGCAGCTCCTCGTAGATGTTGGCAAGCGATGGCGGAACCTCCGTCCCCGGACAAACCGAGAAGCACAGCCCGTGGGCCTGGTTCACCTCATGGTAGGGATCCTGTCCGAGGATCACCACCTTGACGTCCTCCCGCTTCGTGTATCGGAACGCCTCGAAGATCTGCTCCTTCGGCGGATACACCGTGCCGCGCACGTACTCCGACCGCACAAAATCGCTGAGCTCACGGTAATACGGCTTGGCGAACTCGGTCCTGACGAGACCGGTCCAGTCTTCCGCAATCACTGCCATTCCGAAACCTCCCGCACACTCACACCGCGCTCCTTCAGGTACCTCTTGACCTCCGCGATCTCAAGCTCCTTGTAGTGGAACAGCGTCGCCGCCAAAGCAGCGTCCGCACCGCCCTCGGTGAGCGCCTCGTAGAAGTGCTCGCAGTTGCCCGCGCCGCCCGACGCGATGACCGGGATCGTCACGCGGTCCGCCACCGCTCTCGTAAGCGCCAGATCATATCCGTCCTTCGTTCCGTCGCAGTCCATGCTCGTGAGGAGAATTTCCCCCGCACCGAGCTCCTGCGCCCGTCCCGCCCACTCGACGGCGTCGATGCCCATGTCCACGCGGCCGCCGTTTTTGAAAATGTGCCACGTTCCGTCGGGCATGCGCTTCGCGTCGATGGCCACGACCACGCACTGGCTGCCGAACTTCTCCGCCGCCTCGCTGATCAGCGTCGGGTTCATGATGGCCGCAGAGTTGACTGCCACTTTGTCCGCGCCCTCCCGGAGGATCATGCGGAAATCATCCACCGAGCGGATCCCGCCGCCTACGGTGAACGGAATGAACACCTGCTCCGCCACGCGTCTGACCATCTCCTTCTTGATGGTCCGCGCGTCCGACGACGCCGTGATGTCCAAAAACACCAGTTCATCCGCGCCGGCCTTGCCGTACGCCTTGCCGACTTCCACGGGATCGCCCGCGTCGCGCAGGTTGACAAAATTGATACCCTTGACCACGCGTCCGTTGTGAACGTCGAGGCAGGGAATGATACGTTTCGTAAACATTGTATTCTCCTAGAAAGCCGCGAAATTCTTCAGTATCTGCATGCCCACATCACCGCTCTTCTCGGGATGGAACTGGCACGCGCACAGGTTGCCGTGCTCGACCGCCGCATGGATCGTCGCGCCGTACTCCGTGGTCGCCGCCACATCCGCGGGATCTCCCGCCTGCAGGTAGTACGAATGGACAAAGTACACATAGCTCTCGCCGGGCACATCCCGGAACAGTTTCGATTCCTTCGGAAAATGCAGATCGTTCCACCCGATATGCGGGATCTTCCGTCCGCCTCCCTCGGGGATGCGCACGATCTTTCCCGGCAGAAGCGACAGTCCCGCAACGCCGGGAGCCTCCTCGCTCGATTCGAACAGAAGCTGCAGTCCGAGGCAGATACCGAGAAACGGCTTCGTCTGCGAAACCTCGCGGATCACTTCGATGAGATTTCTCTCCGCAAGCTTCTTCATCGCGTCACCGAAGGCGCCGACGCCCGGAAGGATGACCCTGTCCGCCGCGCGGATCACCTCGGGATCCGATGTCACCGTGTTGTCAATGCCGAGGGCAAGCAGCGCATTTTCCACGCTCTTGATGTTGCCGGCATCGTAATCAATGATTGCTATCATGTGTTTCCTGTCTCCGTTCCTCGCCTGCGGGCTCCAGCTCAAACCAGAACTCCACACCGTTCTCGTGGTTTACCACGCCGAACCGGCGATGATGTCGATCCATCACGGCCTTCACGATGGAGAGGCCGATGCCGCTGCCGCCGTACTCGCGGCTGCGGGCTTTATCCACCTTGTAAAACTTCGTCCAGATCTTGTCGATATCCTCCTCAGGGATCGGCTCGCCCGTGTTGTACACGGACACCCGCACGGAATCCTCCGTCGTCTCCAGTGAGACCGCGATCTCCTTCGATTTCGAGGCGTGATTGATGGCGTTGCTCACGTAGTTCGTGACAACCTCCTCGATCATGTACTCGTCCGCCCACACGTACACGGGCTCCGTCTCATGCCAGTGCAGCTTGATCTCCTTCTGCGTGCGGAGCACCTCCGTCGAGTTCAGCACTCCGTTTATGAGCTCCACAATATCGATGCGGGAATACTCCACCTGGTTGCCGCCGAACTCCAGCTGGTTCAGCGTCAGGAGCTTCTGCACCATCCGGTTCATCTTCCCCGCCTCGTCGGAGATCACGCCGCAGTAGAATTCACGGCTCTCAGCGTCGTCGGAGATATTTTCCGCGAGACCTTCCGCGTAGCCCTGGATCAGGGCGATGGGCGTCTTCAGCTCATGCGATACGTTCGCGATGAAATCCGATCTCATCTCGTCGAGCTGTGTGCGGTGATCCAGGTCGCGCTGGAGCTCGCTGTTGGCGTTTTTCAGCTCACCGATGGTCTCCTGCAGCCGCTCGGAAAGACGGTTGAGGGACCCTGCCAGAACACCGATCTCGTCGCTTCCGTGCTCGGAGCACCGCGCCTCGAAATCCAGTCCCGCCATCCGCTCGGCAACCTCAGACATCTGTCGGATTGGTTTTGTGACCGCCCGGCTGATCAGAAGCGCGATCAGGATGGAGACCAGCAGAACGATCAGGCCGACCAAAAGGAGACGGTCCGTGATATAACGGTTGTCGCTCTCCATCTGCATGTAGCTCGCGCGGATCAGCACGGTAAAGCCGTTGCTGAGGGTGCCGTACAGATCGAGGCTCATCAGCTTCGTCGTGTCGTCAATGTTCTTGTACACGGTGTAATTGTCCGTGGACACCAGCTCGGTCACTTCATTTTTCGTGCTGTAGCCGGTGTAGCGCATGATCGGATCCATGTACCAGCTGTCCGCGTTCGTGCTGTAGTTGACCTGCGCCTTCGCGTTGTACAAAAACACCATGTACTGCTGTCCGACCCGGACCGAGATGGCCGCCCGCTCTTCGCTGCCCACCCGGCTCTTGCCGTCCATGATCTCGTTCAGTTCATCGTAGCAGTTCTCGATCTCCTGCACGATCTTCCGGAACGAAAAATCATCGATCAGGACGCGGAACAGAAGCCACATGCCGCCGAGGCTCACGGTGATCAGAAGCGCGAACGACAGCATCATTTTGTATCGAAACGATATCTTCTTCATGCTCTTCCCTTATGCGTCCGGCTCAAACTTGTAACCCATGCCCCAGATGGTCTTGATGAAGTCGCCCTTCTCTCCCATCTTACTGCGGAGCTTCTTGACGTGCGTGTCGATCGTGCGCGCGTCGCCGTAGTAATCGTAGTTCCACACGTTGTTGAGGATCTTCTCGCGGGACAGTGCAACGCCGCGGTTCTCCATGAAGTAGTTTAAAAGCTCGAACTCCTTGACGCTCAGCTCCACCTGCTTGTCGTCGATGGTGACCAGATGCGCCTTCTTGTCGATCACGATGCCGCCGACCGAGATTGCTTCCTCCTCCTGACCGGTGCGTCGTAAAATGGCGTCGATCCGCGCCATGAGGATCTTCGGGCTGAAGGGCTTGCTGATGTACTCGTCGACACCGAGCTTAAAACCGAGCAGCTCATCTCTCTCCTCCGAGCGCGCCGTAAGCATGATGATCGGCACCTTCGAATACTGCCGGATCTCCTTGCAAACCGCCCAACCGTCCATCTTGGGCATCATCACATCGAGGATGACAAGATCGATGTCCTTGCGCTCAAAGAAGCGGTCGACCGCCTGCTCGCCGTCCTCCGCCTCCAGGTATTTGTAACCCTTCTTCTGCAGAAAATCGCACACAAGCTTACGCATGCGCGCCTCATCGTCAACCACCAATACCGTAATATCATCCATAGTTTTTCTCCCTCTCCGGCCCTGCGGCTGTGTCCGCCTGCCGGGGTGTTTATCTGAGCATCATATCACAGTTCTATGTTTGTTCTGTGAATGAACCTATTTCTCGCCGTAATGGAACACCCGCACCTTGGAGATCACAATGGCGGGGTTCGGGCGCAGCTTCGATGTCACCTTCACGGAACAGATGGCATCCATCACCTCATACCCTTCGTAGATCTGTCCGAACACGGTGTTGTGACCGTACAGCCAGGGCGCACCGCCGTAAACCTCGTACTGCGCCAGCTGCTCCTCCGTGACCTCGGTGTTGTAGGCCTCCTTCAGGTACTGCGCCAGCGTCATGTTGTAGCGGTTGTCGAGCGGATCCTTCAGCGAGCGCACAAGCGACGCCTTCGTCTGGACAAAGAAGAACTGGTTCGTGTTCGTGGAATCCTCGCCGAGGTTGGCCATGCACAGCGCTCCGCGGATCGGATGCAGCCGCTCCGAGATCTCGTTGGCAAACCCGCCGCCGTAGATGCTGGTGCCGCTCAATCCGAGGCCGTCCTTGTCGCCGGCCTGGAACATGTACTCCTCCACGACGCGGTTGATGCGGATCCCGTCGTACAGTCCGCTCTCGGCCAGCGTCTTAAAATTCTCCACCGCCTTGCGGGCATCCTCCGAGAAGAGCCGGACAAAGATCGATCCGTAACCGTCGATCACGAACTCCGCGCACAACTCTCCCTGGGCAGGCAGCTGCAGCTGGTATATGTTCTGTGCCTCCGGCCGGAGCGCCGGCTCCGTCTCGTCCTCGTCCTCATACGGCTGCGCCGACACGGTGGCTTCCGGCGTCAGACTGCCCGGATCCGTCGTGTTCGTCCCGTTCTTCTTTCCGCAGGCGGTCAGCCCGAGAATTGAGAGAAGGATCAGCGCAAGACACAGAGCCTGTACCGCACCGTTTCGACAGCGTTTGATTGTTCGGCGTAACCGGCTCATTTCTCCCTTTCACCTCCGCGTTCTCACGCTCGCGTATAGCGCGCGCGTGCGCATATACGCGCATAGTAACACAAGCATATGTTAATACAAAATC
>CADBLW010000168.1 GCA_902795625.1 uncultured Lachnospiraceae bacterium
AAATGATCTCAAATACATTACCTTCAAAGTCGGTACCGATTTCTTTCCGCACCACCTCACGACCGAGCGAATCATATTGATACTCCGCAATCTCGTCTTCGGGAACGCCTTGGAAAAATGTATGGCGGACGTTTTTGATCAATCGGTTCTGTTCGTCGATCAATACTGTCTGTCATCGTACGGGACCGAAAGTTCCTCCGGCTGCAGCTGATCCTCCCCGACCCCCGGGATGAACAGCGTTGCGGTCTCATCGGTCAGCGTTCCGCGGAACAGGTACTCAAAGACATAGTCCCCGGCCTCGACGCCGAACCAGATCTGATCATAGGTCTCACCGTCCTCCTCGTGATGCACAAGGCGGTGCTTAAGAACTTCGTCCGTGAGTTCCTCATACCGGAAGATCGGCGAGTACTTCATCGAGTAAAACACTTCGGGATCCTGCTGCAGGATCGGATCCTCGTTGTCGATGACGGCATACGCGTCAAGGTCCAGCGCGTTGACCCGACGTCCCTCATAGTTTTTCACATCCTCCTTCTCTCTCACGATGACAAGGATGATATTGCTGTCGTTCTCCCAGATGCTGTCGTTCAGGTCCCGGGTAAAACTGATCACCTCGTAGTGTCCCTGTTTGTTCGACTGCGTCATGACATTGTATCGGTAGGTCGTGAACAGTTCCGGCGACAAATACCGGTAGTACTCCCGCGACTTCAGCTCCGCAAGCGACAAACTGTGCCAGTCTCTCGGCAGGAGGCCGTGCTCCGCCCACGGATCCGGGACCACGATTCCGATATCCGGCGTCGGCGTCGGCGTTCCTTCAGGAGTGTACGGCGTCGGTGAAAGCGTCGGTGTAGGTGTTCCTTCGGGGATGTACGGCGTCGGTGTTCCCGTCACCGGCTCCGGCGTCGGCGTGGTAAGTGCCTGCGTCGGTGTCGCTGTCGTTCCGCCGCCTCCGGGCCTTTGATCGCTCGGCTTCTTAATGAGGAAGCCCGGCAGCCCCTGCTTCGCCAGCACAATTACCGCGACCAGCACGATCGCCGCGACTGCGAACCCGGCTGCCATACGCAACCGGGTCGCGCGGATCACGGACGCTCCTTCCGCACGCTTAACTCCCCCGTCACTCTTCGGGCCGGCATACGGATCGGCCTCTTCGATCCATCGTTCATCAAGCCCTGTGAGGGCCTGCAACATATCATTATTTTCCGTCTTCATACAGGAAACCCTTCCTTTCTCAGCTTTGCTTCCAGCTTCCGGCGCATGCGATAGAGAATGGAGACCGTCTTGCTCTCACTGATCCCGTGGAGCTCCGCGATCCTGCGGACCGGCACGAGATACCATACCTTCTGCACGAACACCTTCCGGTACAGTTCCTTCTGCTCCCCTAAGAAGGCATTGATGCTCCGCAGAAGTGCCTCCTCGTCCTCCTCATCGTCCGGGAGCGCGACGGCGGGCAGAACATTCTGAAGTTCATCCCACGAAACCTCGCTCGCTCCCTCTCCCCTCTTTTTGCTCATCGTGCCGCGATACCGGTCGATCGAGAGATTCCGCGCGATCCTCCCAAGGTATACACGAAGGTTGTCCGGCCGGTTCGGCGGAATGGAGTTCCACGCACGCAACAGCGTGTCGTTGACGCACTCCTCCGCGTCCTCGTGACTGCCCACGATGCCGTAGGAAATCGACCGGCAGTATCCGGCATACTTCTTCTCGGACTCGCGGATCGCGTCCTCTGACCGCGCAAAATACAATTCGATGATCTCAGCGTCATTCATGAAAGCGCACCACCTTTTGTTTCAGTTCATTTTGAAGCTTCACCTGTACAGACGGAAAAACAGGCAAGGGATTGCATTTTCCGTATTATTTTATCATTTGAAACTCTGTCTGTCACCACGAAACGGCTTTTCCGCTTGCGATTTTTTCGGAAAATAGGTATGATAGGGGGGCAAGTAAACTCCCCTAAAGAAGGAATATTTATGCGCAAACTACTCCGCTATATGGACGGCTACCGGCTCCGCGCTGTGGCCGCGCCCATGTTCAAATTCTTTGAGGCGATCATGGAGCTTCTCGTTCCGCTGATCGTTGCCTCCATCATCGATATCGGCATCGCGCAGGGCGACCGCGGCTACATCGTGCGTCGCGTTCTTCTGATGGTCCTCTTCGGTGTTGCGGGACTTGCCTTCGCCGTGACGGCGCAGTATTTTTCGGCCAAAGTGGCGGTTGCCTACACCGGCCGGATCCGCCGCGCTCTCTTTAAACATCTCGGAACTCTCTCCTACACGGAAATCGATACCATCGGCACGGATACGCTTGTCACGCGCCTCACGGGTGATATGAACCAGATCCAGAACGGCGTTAACTTAACGCTCCGTCTGCTGATGCGCTCACCGTTCATCGTCCTCGGCGCCACCGTCATGGCGTACACGGTCGACCACCGCGCGGCGCTTGTGTTCGTCGGTCTGATCCCCGTGCTCGCCGTCGTCATCTTCACGATCATGCTGATCACGATCCCGCTCTACCGCCGCGTGCAGGGACGCCTGGACCGCGTGGTCGGCGCGCTTCGCCGCAACCTTGCGGGCGTGCGTGTGCTGCGCGCGTTCAACAAGGAGGATGCGGAGCGGAAAGATTTCCGCGAGCGCACGGACGAGCTTGAGCATGAGCAGCGCACCGTCGGCGGCGTCTCCGCGCTTCTCAACCCGCTCACCTACTGCCTTGTCAACATCGCGATCCTTATCCTGGTCTACACCGGTGCTTTGCGCGTGGAGGCCGGAATTCTCACCCAGGGCGCGGTCATCGCTCTGTACAACTACATGAGCCAGATCCTCGTCGAGCTCGTCAAGCTGGCGAACCTCATCATCAACCTGACCCGCGCCATCGCCTGCGGCAACCGCGTGCAGAGCATCTTCGAGATCACTCCGTCCGTCGTCTCGCCGGAGGGCGCGATCAAGGTGGATCCCGCAGGCTTCGAGTCAACTCATTCGGAAAATAAAACCTCTGACGCCACATCTACCGCTGCCCCGGTCATCTCCTTTAATGACGTTTCTCTCCGCTACGCGAAGGCCTCGTCGGAGATGCTGGAGCACATCACCTGCGACATCTATCCGGGCGAGTACGTCGGCGTCATCGGCGGTACCGGCTCCGGCAAGACCTCTCTTGTACAGCTGATCCCGAGATTTTACGATATCACGGGCGGATCGCTCAAGGTCTTCGGCCACGAGGTGAGCGAGTACGACCTCGATTCGCTGCGCCACGCCGTCCGCATCGTTCCGCAGAAGGCGGTCCTGTTCGCAGGCACGATCCGCAGCAATCTTCTCTGGGGCAACCCCGAGGCGACCGACGAACAGCTCTGGAACGCATTGGAAAATGCCTGCGCCGCGGATTTCGTCCGCGCGATCCCCGAGGGGCTGGACGCCCCCGTCACCAAGGGCGGAACCAATTTTTCAGGCGGACAGCGGCAGCGCCTCACCATCGCGCGCGCATTTGTCACGGACGCACGCATATTAATACTCGACGATTCCGGCTCGGCACTCGACTACGCAACGGAGCAGAAGCTCCGCAAGGCGCTCCACTCGATGAGTGACCGGACCGTTCTGTATGTATCCCAGCGCGCGGGCGCGCTCACCGCCTGCGACCGCATTCTCGTGCTCGAGGACGGCGAGCTTGTTGGCAACGGCAAGCATGAGGAACTCCTCGCGACCTGCCCTGTCTACCGCGAGATTGCCGCTGCCTCCGGGATTGATGTGTCCGGCGTTCCCGCGCCGGCGGATAATTCCGGCACCGCAAATTCGGCCGCATCTGCTTTGAGCGGAACCTTCGTTCCCGCGACGGAAGGAGGTGTGAGATGAAGACGAAACAGATCCTTTCCCATCTCTTCCGCTACCTGCGCCGCTCGCTTCCGCTTCTTGCGCTGGCACTCCTGCTGGCGGCCGCGTCCGTCATTCTGCAGATCCTTGTTCCGAAGCGCATCGGTGACGCGATCGACACGATCGTCGGCCCCGGTGAGGTTGCATTTGACGCGCTTTGGGGCTTCCTGCGCACCGCAGGCATCTTCGTGCTGATCTCCGCGGTATGCTCGTGGCTGATGACGCTTCTTCTCAACCGCGTGTCCTTCCGCACCGTTCGCGACATCCGCAACGACGCGATCAACCACATCACACGGCTGCCGCTCTCGTACCTTGACGCTCACCAAAGCGGCGACATCGTGAGCCGTGTCATCACCGACGTCGACCAGGTCGCGGACGGCCTGCTGCTCGGCTTTGCCCAGTTCTTCACCGGCATTCTCACCATCGTGGGAACGCTCGTGCTGATGTTCATGACGAACATAAAGATCGCGCTCGTCGTCATGCTCTTAACGCCGCTCTCGCTCTTTGTCGCGCGCTTCATCGCGTCGCGCACATTCCGTCTGTTCCGCGAGCAGAGCCTCGCCCGGAGCGCCCAGACCTCTCTGATCGACGAGCTTGTCGGCCAGCAGAAGATCGTTCAGGCGTACTCCTACGAGGGCCGCGCCGTCGAGAGCTTCAACGAATGTGACGAGAAGCTGTGTGACTGCGCCCTGAAGGCAACATTTTTCTCATCCTTGACGAACCCGTGCACGCGGTTCGTCAACTCCACCGTCTATGCGGCATGCACGCTCGTCGGTTCCTTCGCCGTCATCAGCGGCGGCCTCTCGGTAGGTATGCTGACGACGATGCTGGCGTACGCCGGACAGTACGCGAAGCCCTTCAAC
>CADBLW010000169.1 GCA_902795625.1 uncultured Lachnospiraceae bacterium
GAGACAAATCGATATAATAGAGTAAGCAGCAAAAAGAAAGTATAAGAAGGAGTGTCCGTACGATGCAACTGCAGCAGTTATTGAGCCGTACAAGAAAAGCAATTGATGATTACAGGATGATCCGGGACGGAGACTCCATTGCGGTCGGTATCTCCGGCGGAAAGGACAGTTTGACACTTCTCTATGCTCTTGCCGAACTTCGCCGATTCTATCCGGCGAAATTCGAGTTGAAAGCAATCAGTGTAAACCTGGGATATGAGATCGATTACAGCAGAATTGAGAAACTGTGCAGCGATCTGAATGTAGAGTTTAAGATTGTTAATACCGAGATTAAATCCATCGTATTCGATATTCGAAAGGAAGAAAACCCCTGCAGCCTGTGTTCGAAACTGCGCAAGGGCGCTTTCAACGATGCTGCCAAAGAATTCGGATGTAATAAGGCAGCATACGCACATCACCGTGACGATGTCATTGAGACATTTCTCATGTCACTGATCTATGAAGGAAGGGTTCATTCATTCTCACCCGTGACATATCTTGACCGGAGCGATATTACCCTGATCCGCCCTCTCATCTATGTCAACGAGTGCGATATAGTAGGCTTTAAGAACAAATATGATCTTCCCGTGTTTCGCAATCCGTGCCCTGCGGACGGTTACACAAAGAGGGAGGATGTCAAAACACTGATCAAGCAACTGGACAGCGAGGCCCCCGGCATCAGGGACCGTCTGTTCCGCGCAGTGATCTCAGGAAGTATTCCTTCCTGGATCAAGCCCTGATCAAACACTGATCAAGCCTATATTAACCATACCAAGCCCTGATCAAGCCTATATTAACCATACCAAGCCTGATCAAGCCCTGACCAAGCTCTGATCCATCACCGTGACTTATTCATAGTAGGGAACAAGCAGCGGATACCCGAAGCGGATCGTATCCGATTCAAGACCGTTCGTCTTCTTGATCTCACGGATATAATCCTTCATATTGCCGCATTCCGGCGTGTAGTACTCTTCTGCTATGCTCCAGAGGCTGTCACCGCTCTCAACATACACTGAGGTGAGCTTCTTGGTTCTCTGGGAGCTTCCCTTTGCATTGCCCATAAGGGAGATGAACGCGAAGCAGATCACAAAAGCGATCACGGCGATCACAGCTGCGGTGATCATCCTGCGATACAGTCTCTTCGTTCTCCTGGCATCATTTCTCGCCGCATTGCCGGCTCTTCTGAGATCGTCCGCAGTAAGCGGAAAACGCATTACCTTTTCATTCATGTTCTCACGTGACATAGTTAATTCCTTTCTCCGTTCAACACCTTCAGAATTCTTCTGTTTCCGATCCGGAACCCGATGTTCCGGTATCAATACAACCTGTCACATAATCATATTCCAATCGTTCGGTAAATCGAACGTTCGTTCGTTTGTGATGCCATTATACGAACAGTTGTTCGGATTGTCAAGCGGTTTTGCAAGAAAAATCGAACAAATGTTTTGCTGTATTTTTGTTAAATGTGACGAACAAATAATCGAACAAATGTTTTGCATTTTGAAAGATCATATGGTAAAATTGCTTCAGTAGGATATGCAGCCATTTGCCTTACCAAGCAATTCAAGGAGGACACCTCGATGCCGGGAAAGATTACCAAAAAGCAGGAAGAGATATTAAACTACATTAAGGAACAGATCCTCAAGAAAGGATATCCGCCGTCGGTGCGCGACATCTGTACTGCCGTTGATCTTCGTTCGACCTCCTCGGTGCACTCGCACCTTGAGACCCTGGAGGAGAACGGCTATATCCGCAGGGATCCGGCGAAGCCCCGCTGCATCGAGATCATCGATGACTCCTTCCGGCTGACCGACCGCGAGATGGTGAACGTCCCTGTCGTCGGCACGGTTGCCGCCGGACAGCCGATCCTCGCAACCGAACACATTGTTGATTATTTTCCGATCCCGACCGAATACATGCCGAACGCCGAGACCTTCTTTCTCACTGTCAAGGGCGACAGCATGATCAATGCCGGTATCTTTGACGGTGACCGCATTCTTGTACGCAAGCAGGAGCATGCGTCGAACGGCGATATTGTAGTTGCTCTCGTTGAGGATTCCGCGACGGTCAAGACCTTCTACAAGGAGCGCGGACATATCCGTCTCCAGCCGGAGAACGATACCATGGATCCGATCATTGTTGAAAACTGCTCGATCCTCGGCATCGTGATCGGTCTGTTCCGCTTCTACCGGTAAGGATCGATCCGGTTCAATCTGATCTGTTCGATACAGCTTTCGTTCGGTTGTCCGTTCTTCCGAGAACAGCTCTTTCGAACTCGTTTCCCTTTGTTCTGATCGGATTGTACCTCAGCCGTTGTCCCATTTATTACTCTCGCAACAAAAAAGCTGATGAATTTTCGACTTTTCGTCAAGAATTCATCAGCTTATATTTTTGATTTGTGCTCTGACCACCGGCAACATTACTGCCTGCCGTCTTCACCGATCTACGATTTTGATTCGGAACAACGGTTAATTCAGATCTGCAGGCTTTACTTTGACTCTACTGCTCTTTCCACTCCACGGTGTCCACCGTCACGCCGTCTCTCCAAACGCGCTCGAGATCGTAGAACAGTCTGTCCTGCGACGAGAACACGTGAACCACGATATCGCCGTAATCCATCAGGATCCACCCGCAGTTTCTGGCTCCCTCGACACGCTTAGGGTCGACATCGAACTGCTTATGCAGCTGCATCTGAACCTCGTCAACCATGGCCTCCACCTGAGAGGGGTTGCTTCCGTCGGCGATCACAAAGTAATCGGCAATCGTGGAAACCTTGTCGATCTCGATCACCTTGACATCAAATCCCTTCTTGTTCTCCAGTGCCTGAAACGCAGCTTTCGCAAGATCCTTCGAAGTATAATTGTCCATTCATTATTCCTTTCCCCGCCTTCCGGCGAAGTTCATTATTTTGCTCCGTTTTCCTCACGGAGTTTATTATTTCGTTCTGTTTTTAACACGGATTTTTTATTCCGTTCAGCCTTACTCACGGAGTTTATTGTTCAGGCTTTCGATGACATCGATCGTTCTGTTGTCAAGTGTCCAGCCCATTGTCCGCACATACAAAACCGTACAGTCGATCGCTTTCAGCGCAGCCTGTATCAGGTTCTCGTAACCGAGCATCCGGATGCTGTGAAGCGTACAACCGAGCGGCCTGTGATCCCGGAACGGCTCACAGAAGTCCGCGGTGAACACTGCCAGGTCAACAGCATTCATGTCCACATCGCCGACGCAGTGCTTTTCGATCGCAGATAGGATTATCGTATCTTCGATCCCATACTCATGCTCCGCGAGATATCGTCCGACTTTCGCGTGAAGAACCTCCGGCACCGACCGTTCATCCTCGGTAACCGGAATGCCGTATTTTTCACACACGGACACATACTCATCATGCGGGATGAATTTTGCGCAGTCATGCAACAGACCGGCGAGATACGTCTGCTGTACGGAATCGTAGAACCCGTCTGCGGACGGCACCGTACCGTGTCTCTCCTCATACTCCTGCATGAAATCAGCTGCAAGATGCGCAACGCCGATGCAATGGGAAAGCCTGTGCGCGGAAAGCTTCTTGGATAGAAGTTCAACGTACCGTTGAAACCGCTCAAAGGTCTCCGTACGGATCGCCGTCGCCTTCTGACCGTACAGACCGAACCGCCGGATGTATGTAAGTGCCTTCGGCGCGATCAGCTCCGTATCCTCGCCCGAGCGGATCATTTTCCGAAGCATCGTCGAGGAAACCGGCTGATACCCCATGTTGAGCGGGATAAAAGCATCATGATACTGACGGTTCCGCTCCTCGAGCAGCTGCCGGAATCCCTCCTCATCCGCATCGCGAACCGCCACCGGGATCTTCGCAAGATTTGCGATGGTTTCCGGTTCATGCCACTTTGGAAAATCCTGCAGCGAATCCTGTCCCATGACGTAGTACAACTCTCCGTCCGGATGCTCCGCAACAAGCATGCTCAGAGTGTCCGAGGTAAAGGATTTGCCGGGCCTTGCGAACTCCATGACGTTCATCTCGAGACTCTCGTCAGGGATGGACAGTTCGATCATCATCAGCCGATGGATATCGTCCGTGATAAACTCCCGCTGTTTGTGCGGTGGGATCCTCGCAGGCATGATCCACATCATATCGAGTCCGAACTGCTCCTTTGCAGCCTGCGCGATCATAATGTGGCCTCTGTGGATCGGATCAAATGTTCCGCCGAGTATTCCTACTTTCATTGGTCTCCTCTGCTTCGGCTCATGTGTGTCGACCGGACAAAGCAGACCGACCCGATCAAATGAACCGATTTTAGGGCAAAATGATCTTTATCGCGGCAAAATGATCTTCTTCTGCGTCTTTGATTCGCGATACAGAACGATCTTCTTGCCGATCACCTGGACGATCTCCGAGCCGGTGCGCTCCGCGAGAAGTCTCGCAAGCTCCGCAGGATCATCCGCGCAGTTGTTTAAAACGGCAACCTTGATCAGCTCACGCGCCTCAAGGATTTCGCGTATTCCTTCGCAAAATTCAGGCGTGACGCTGGATTTGCCGATGCGAAAAGCCGGCTCAATGCTCATGGCCAGACCTTTCAGATATGCTCTTTGTTTTGTAGTCATTTCATCAACCTCATAATACCATCATGCGGCGTTTCTGGCAACCATACAGCGCCGTATATTATCGCGATCACACTTCGCAATGCACCGTTTACTTGTAATAGTCAAACTGAAGTCCGTACATGCGCACGGTGTCGCCGTCCTGAATGCCCAGCTCCTCGAGCTTCTCCAAAATTCCGTTGGTCTTCAGGAAATTCTGGAAGAACTCAAAGCCCTTCTCGGAATCCAGGTTCGTGTAACCGAGCATGCGCTCGATCCTCGGGCCCTCAACGACGTATACACTGTCCTCGGTGTCATACTCAACCGTGTACGGCTCCTCTGCAACATCAGCCGCCTCCGGAAAATACTCCTGCTCAAACGTGATCGGTTCCTCGGAACATGTCTGAAGCATGTTCCAGAGCTCGTACAGGCACTCCTTAACGCCGAGACCGCTGACCGCCGAGAGCGGCACCACAAGCGTGTCGGGCATATCCTCGCTGATACCTTCGCGGATCATCTCAAGGATCGTCTCACGGTCCTCCTCCGGGTACACATCCATCTTGTTCGCGGCAATGATCTGCGGCTTCGACGCCAGAACCTCGCTGTATTTTGCGAGCTCTTCGTTGATCAGGCGGATATCCTCCACCGGGTCGCGTCCCTCCGTGCCGGCCGCGTCAACGATATGCAGGATTACCTTGCAGCGCTCGACATGCTTCAAAAATTCATGGCCGAGGCCTACGCCCTCCGAAGCACCCTCGATCAGGCCGGGAATGTCGGCGATCACAAAACCGTCGGTCCCCTCCAGATTCACCACACCGAGATTCGGATTCAGCGTCGTAAAATGATAGTCTGCGATCTTCGGGCGCGCGTTGGAGACACGCGAAAGAAACGTCGATTTTCCGACATTGGGAAATCCGACGAGACCTACGTCCGCGATCACCTTCAACTCCAGGATCACGTTGAGTTCACGGCCCTTCTGACCGGGCTGTGCGTATTTCGGCACCTGCATCGTCGGCGTCGCGTAATGCATGTTGCCCTTGCCTCCGCGTCCGCCCTTCAAAATGACAACGCGGCGGTTCTCATGGGACATGTCCGCGATGACTTTGCCGGTTTCAGCCTCACGGATAACGGTGCCCTCGGGAACCTTTACCACAAGGTCCTCGCCGTCAGCGCCGTTACAGCGGTTGTTTCCGCCGGGTTCTCCGTTCTGTGCACAATACTTGCGGATGAAGCGGAAATCATTGAGCGTGTTCAGACCGTCATCCACCTCAAAGATCAGATCGCCGCCGCGACCGCCGTCGCCGCCGTTCGGACCGCCGGCAGCAACGAATTTTTCGCGCCGGAAGCCGACATGGCCGTCACCGCCGTTGCCGGAACGGATATAGATTTTTGCCGTATCAGCAAACATTACAAACCTCCACAGAAGAAAAAAGTCCCGTTCCGACTGTCGCTGGAACGGGACTGATCAATCAATTCCAATTATTCGGCAACGGGATAAACGCTGGCCTGTTTCTTACCACCCGCCTTGGTCTCAAAACGAAGCGTTCCGTCAACCAATGCGAACAGCGTGTCATCGCCACCGCGTCCTACGTTAACGCCGGGATGGATCTTGGTCCCGCGCTGCTTGAAAAGGATGTTGCCGGCCTTAACAAACTGACCGTCAGCTCTCTTTGCGCCGAGGCGCTTGGACTCGGAATCTCTACCGTTCTTGGTAGAACCCACACCCTTTTTATGAGCGAATAACTGAAGGTTCATCTTTAACATGATCGTTTACCTCCTTACTGAGAACTACTCTTAACAACAACTTTGACATATCGCTTATAATCCTCAGCGATATGTGTGATCCCCAGGTGCAGTGACTGCAGAAGGAGCTCACCTTCTCTGCTGAGCGGCTCCTGTATCATGCATGACACAAAGCCGTCATCTGTCTGTTTAACGTCTGCGCGGTCATCTGTCAGCTTTTCAAGGGAGTTCACACAGTTGATAACCAACGCGGAAACCCCGGCGCATACGATGTCCTCGCCCTGATCGGCGTAATCCGCATGCCCGCTGCTCTTAAAGCCGCACATCCTGCCTTCTTTCATGTAAAACACCACTTTGATCATGGCTGTATTCTCCTTGGAGAAACCGATTACATGTTGATGGCGTCAATCTTCACCTGAGTAAACGGCTGTCTGTGACCGTTCTTCTTGTGATATCCGCTCTTTCTCTTGTATCTGTAAACAATAACCTTCTTGGCCTTGCCTTCGCCGAGAACGGTCGCAGATACAGTAGCACCGGAAACCACAGGCGTTCCGACGATCAATTCTCCGTTGTTCACGGCCAGAACCTGGTCAAATGTATAGCTCTCGCCTTCTGCAGCGCCGAGCTTCTCGACTCTAATGATATCGCCTTCCGCTACCTTGTACTGTTTACCACCGGTTGCAATAATTGCGTACATACAGGTACCTCCATTATCATTACTCGCCAGTTTCGGCGATGCCCTCTTTCGAAAAATGGGCATACTTATACCTTACTGTGCGGCACACTCGGAAAGTTTACCATACCAAGCGTCGCATGTCAACATATTTTTTAATGAACTGTCAATATTATTACCGTCTTTTCACGGACCCGCACATTCACTGTGAAATTCCGTCTTTCACAGAGCCCTGCATCGGCCGGAAAATGAGCATTTTCCAAAGACTCAGAGCACCGAGTATTTTCTTACATCCTCCTCCAGCGGACGATGCTTCTTCATGCGCGTGATCTCCACGAGATTCAGCTTCGTCATATCGACCACCCTCGTCTTGACAGGGTCATTTTCCAACAGACTCTTGAGCGATTTCATCAGCTCGCGGCGGTCATCCTCGCTTTCCATATCGATGAAATCCACAATGATGATCCCGGAGAGGTTGCGAAGACGGATCTGATACGCAAGCTCCTCCGCCGCCTCCTTGTTGACAGCCAGAAAGCCCTTAGCGCATGCCTTTGAGGCGGAGGCTTTGCCGGTATTCACATCCACTACGGTCATGGCCTCCGTCGTGTCAAACACGAGATACGCACCGCTTTTAAGCCATACTCTGCGGGACGTAAGCTCACCGAGCTTCGCCAGCATTCCGAACTCCGCCTCCAGCGGATACACCGATTTGTCGCGAAGTTCAACACCCTGCACGCAGTCCGGGCGGAACCTCTTCGCAAAATCAAGCACCGCGTTATAGATGTCCTCATCCTCCGTAAGGATCCGGTTCACGGTATCCATTCCCGAATCGCGAAGGTCGCACAGATAATCCGGCAGTCCGGAGAAAAGCCTGCTTCCGACAGTCCGTGTCTCCGCTGCTGTGAGAAGCATTTTGTAAATATCAAGCAATGTGTCATACTCCGCACGGATCGCCTCCGTGCCCGCCTTGTACGAGTTTGTGCGGAGCATCACCGCGTAGTCCCGGTCGATCCATTCGCCGACAACGGTACGCATCTCCGCCTTCCACACATTGTCTTCGATCTTCGAGGATATTCTCACCTCACGCTTGCCGTGGATCAGCACGACGTGAATGCCGGTCAGCGAAAAATCGCACACCACCGTCGCGGGCTTGTTGCGTCCCTCGTCACGTTCCACCTGGACGAGGATCACATCGCCCGCATGAAGCTTCCCGTCGGTATGCTTCGGGCTTGCGATCGGATAGTTCGCGCGCTCGAGTTTAAGGAAGCAGTTTCTGTCTCTGCCGATGGATACAAACGCTCCGTTAATGTTCGGCACAACGGATTCGATGCGCCCGACATAGATGTCCCCGGGTGTCAGATCCCCCTCCGGCCCGGTGATCCGGATATCGCGAAGACGGTTGTTCTCCACCGACGCACTGACAACAGCATCCTTCTTCCTGTAAACAATTCTTGTCTCCAATGAAATCTCTCCTGTGTTTATCACTCCGAAAGTGAGATCATGTGTCCGTCCATGCTTCTGTACAGCTCCATGCGGTGCAGCGTAAAGCAGCGCTCGGGAAGTTCTCCCGCCGCGACCTGCCGAAGTGCCGTCGCGATCAGCTCCGCGGAAATGTTATTCTCGCTCCCCGCGTCGACGGCGAACACAAACCTCGGTGCTCCGTCCCTGTGCAGCGCGTGCTCGCTGTGTTCGCGTCCCCATCCTTCACCGAGTGTTTCCGGCACGGAAAATACACCGTCGTCAGCCAGATATTCGACACGGACTCCGCTTTCATTTTCCGAAGTAATTTCTTCCCCGTCGGCACCACAGCAGCTTCCCTTTACGATACCGATTGCGTGAACACCGGCGCGCACATCCACCGCGCGCATGCCGTTCTTCGCCTTCTTCTCGATGCAGTACGAGGTCATTCCGGCGAACACCGAAAGAGCATCCGTGAGGGCCTTCTCGCAGCCCGGAAGCGGCTCGCACAGATACATCGCCCCGGCGATCTGGGACATACCTGTCTGTTTCCTTGTGTTCGGCTCCCGCTCGGGAAGCACGGTCACGGAACGGATATAAAAGCCGTCGCACATGGCAGCCTGAAGGCGCTCGCAAAGATCCTCCGCATCCACCTCTGCATCGGCAGCAAGCTCGCAGTCGAAATACTCGCCGTCGCTCGTCATGGAAAGCGCGAGGGGCTGCGCGAAGCTCATGATCATATGCGGATGAAAGCCCTGGCTGTACGCGATCGGTATTCCGCTTCGGGCGATGGCATGCTGAAAATACCTCATCACATCCAGGTGACCGAGGAAACGAAGCCGGTCGTATTTTGCGAAGCAAACTCGGATATTCATACCGTTTCCTCCTTCCCGCGCGGCTGTTTGCAGATGCCGCAGCCAAACGCCGCCGCGCCGCAGCCGGAGCACTGTTTCATGCAGTTCGGTGTGATCTCGGCGCGCTGCGCCTTCTCGTACTCGCGGTACAGGAAATTCTTTGTCACGCCGATATCGATGTGATCCCACGGAAGGATCTCGTCCTTCGCGCGCTCACGCAGATTATAAAACTCCACTGTGATCCCGTGGCGGTCAAGCACGTCCTTCCAGATATCATAATGAAAATGTTCCACCCACGCGTCGTAGATGCATCCGCGACGGTAAGCCTCCTCGATGGCAGGGCCGATCTTCCGGTCACCACGCGCGAAGATACCCTCCATCTCGCTTGTTTCCGCGTCGTGCCAGTGGTATTCCAGGCTCTTCGCGTTTAACTGCTCGTTGACCGTCGCCTTCAAAAGGCGCTGGTTCTGCAGAAAATGCTCCTTCGTGATCATCGGCATCCACTGGAACGGCGTGAACGGCTTCGCGATAAAATACGAGGTGCTGATCGTCACATTCACACGCCCGTGACGCTGATCCTTGGGAAGTCTGTAGTACTCTGCGGCAATGGCGTTGCCGAGCTGCGCGATGCCCTTCACATCCTCGTCTCCCTCCGTCGGAAGGCCGAGCATGAAGTACAGTTTAACCTTGTTCCAGCCAGCGGCAAATGCCTTGCCCGCGCCGGACAGGATATCCTCGTCCGTAAGGCCCTTGTTGATCACGTTGCGCATGCGCTGTGTTCCCGCCTCGGGCGCGAAGGTGATGCTGCTCTTGTTGACATCCTGCACCTTCTGCATGACGTCCACGGCGAACGCGTCGATCCGGAGCGACGGAAGCGACAAGCTCACGTGCCGTTCGCGGCACTCGTCGATCATCGCGTAGACAAGCTCCTGAAGCCCCGAAAAATCGCTGGAGCTCAGGGAACTAAGGTTCATTTCATCCTGCCCGGAGGTATCCAGAAGCGTCTTGGCCATCTCGAGAAGATGTCCCACAGACCGTTCCCGGTTCGGACGGTAGATCATGCCGGCCTGGCAGAAGCGGCAGCCTCTCGTGCATCCGCGCTGAAGCTCCAGAACGACACGGTCCTGAATGACGCGCAGGAACGGCAGCAGCTGCTTGTCCGGGTAGACGCAGCTGTCAAGATCCCGCACGACCTGCTTGCGGACCTTCGCCGGAACATCGTCATAGATCGGCGCGAAGGAACGGATTGTCCCGTCCTCATGGTACTCAACGCGGTACAGGCTCGGAACATACATGCCTTCAATGTGGGAAACCTTGCGCAGGAAATCCCGTCTCGTGCCGCCCGCAGCGCGGTTGGCCTTGTACAGATCAAGGATCTCATCGTACGCGGTCTCGCCCTCGCCGATGTAGAAGAAGTCAAAGAAATCCGCGATGGGCTCGGGGTTGTAGGAGCAGGGACCGCCGCCGATCACGATGGGGTCCTCCTCCGTTCTGTCCTCCGAGTGAAGCGGAATACCCGCAAGGTCGAGGATCTGCAAAACGTTTGTGTAACACATCTCATACTGAAGAGTGATCCCGAGGAAATCAAAGTTCTTCACCGGCGACTGCGTCTCCAGCGTGAACAGCGGGATATGCTCCTCCCTCATGATCTTATCCAGATCGACCCACGGCGAGTAGACACGCTCGCAGTAGGTGTCCTCGCGGCGGTTGAACAGATCATACAGGATCTGAATTCCGAGGTGTGACATTCCCACCTCATAGACGTCCGGGAAGCACATGGCAAAGCGGATGTCCACCTTGTCGGGGTCCTTCACGACCATGTTGATCTCACCGCCGATATATCTCGCCGGCTTCTCAACGCGCAGCAATATGTCATCGCTCAGAGCAAGTTGATTTTTCATAAATGCACCTTATCTCTTCCTCATAATTTGTGTATATGCGGTACTTCGTAAAATAATGCCCGCCCTCACCGCGGAAATGCCGTGAATGGCCGGGGCTCCTCCTTTGATTGTATCATTTTCCGTATGCGGTTTCAAGACTGACGCCCTCCGTTTTTCCGCTTTGTTTCTCTTGTCTTTCGCCGCTTTTTGACATATAATCAATATATTCTGAATATCTCTTTTGGAGGTTTCTTATGGCATTCTGTCCGATCTGTAAAAACGAGTATCGGGAAGGTATTCTGATCTGCCCGGACTGCAACTGCGAGCTCACCGAGGAACTGACGGAAACCGTTCCGCCGGTACTCACGATCCGAAGTGAAAAAGTCAAAGATCGCTTCGTTGATTATCTCTCCTACTCCGGTATCAACACACGCGTGTCGCGCGACGAGAACGACGAGCGCTTTGAGCTGTACTGCGACAAGGCCGACACTGACCGTGTGAAGCGCGCATTTGCCGTATTTGTCGCTGTGGAGACCGGCAATGCTGCCGCTTCCCGCAACAACTCCTCGCTCGAGCAGGCGACCATGATCGCCGATGTGGACGACGTCAACGACATCTCGATTCCCGAGGACTGGGAGGATGCCCTGGAAACGGAGGAGGAAATCGACGAGGAAATCCGCGATCTTCTCGAGGAGGACGCCGTCAGCGAGATCACCGCTCCCGCGTTCATGCACAAAAGACAGGCTCCCACGCAGTACGTATCTGCCGCTGAGAAAAGCAGCGACACGAAAGAGACCGGATTTACGCTGATCGTCATCGGTATCGTTCTCGGCGCCATCGTGATCGGTTTCGCCTGTTCCGGGAACAAAAACCTGTATGCGGAGATCGTCATGGGCGTGATGGCTCTCCTCATGGTCCTCTACGGCTTCTACAGTCTTTCCAAGAGCCGCCGTCTCCTCACTGTCGCGGCCGAGGAGGATGCCATGACAAAGAAGATCCGCAGTTATCTTCAGACGGATCTCACGAAGGAAGATCTCGAAGCCGCCGCGCAGTCTTCGGACGCCGAAGGTCCGGAGCTCGATCTCATCCGTCAGGACTATCTGATCGAGCAATTGAAGGAGCATTTTCCGGATGCCGATGAGCCTCTTCTGCTCTGGCTCGCGGACGACTGGTACAATGAACAATTCGACACAAATTCTTAACAAAAATTTATAAATTTTGTTGAAAAAATCGGTCATTTTCACTATAATTTATAAGTGAACGTTATAAATCGCCTTCACAGGAAGGCAAAGCCGGCGGGAAACGCGCTGATTTCCCGCTGTTTACGCGTGTTTTTGAATATTTTCCGATGATCCTGAGGTTGGAAAGTGGCCTTCGCAGAGCGCAACCGGCGACACCGCGGCATCGGAATAACGGACGCGGTAAAGAGGAGAAAAATAACGAGCAGCGCAGAAATGAGGAAACCATGCCCTACTGTCCCACCTGCAAAAAAGAATATCCTTCGGGAACAACGATCTGCGCGGAGTGCAACGTTTCGCTTGTAAACACCCGCCCTGCAGAGCTTGTTTCGTTCGTTTCCCTGCAGAACCAGGAAGTTTCCGACCGGTTTATCGAGTATCTCAAGGAACATGAGATTGAGGCGATTTCCGAGTACGGGATCCGGGATGACGTCTATCGCATCTATGTCAACAAGGATGACAAGAAGACTGCGATGAAGTGCTTCATCTCCTTCCAGGCAGCGGAAAAGCGCAACAAGAACGGCGCCGGTTCCGGGGACAATACTGCTGCTTCCGTTCAGAAGGAAATTGAAGAGGCACAGAAGGCGAAGAAGAAAGCCGAGGAGGAGCGTCGCGCTGAGGAAGAACGCCGCGCTGCCGAGAAGAAGGCTGACGAGGAGCGCATCGCTGCCGCAATGAAGGCCGAGGAGGAGCGCCGCGCCGAGGAAGCGCGCATTGCTGCCGAGAAGAAAGCCGAGGAAGAGCGCATCGCTGCTGAGAAGAAGGCCGAGGAAGAGCGTATCGCCGCTGAGAAGAAGGCTGAGGAGGAACGCATCGCCCGCGAGAAGGCAGAAGCTGAGCGTATTGCTGCCGAGAAGCGTGCCGAGGAAGAACGTATCGCTGCTGAGAAGAAGGCTGAGGAAGAGCGGATCGCCCGCGAGAAGGAAGAACAGGAACGCATCGCACGTGAGAAAGCCGAGGCTGAGCGTATCGCTGCTGAGAAGCGCGCTGAGGAAGAACGCATTGCACGTGAAAAGGCTGAGGAAGAACGTATTGCCCGTGAGAAGGCCGAGGCTGAGCGTATTGCCGCTGAGAAAAAGGCTGAGGAGGAACGCATCGCACGCGAAAAGGCCGAGGCGGAACGCATTGCCCGCGAAAAGGAAGAGGCTGAACGGCTTGCCCGTGAGAAGGCCGAAGCTGAGCGTATTGCTGCTGAGAAGAAGGCAGAGGAAGAACGCATTGCCCGCGAAAAGGCCGAGGCGGAGCGCATCGCTGCTGAGAAGAGAGCTGAGGAAGAACGGATCGCTCGTGAGAAGGCCGAGGCTGAGCGCAAGGCTGCCGAGAAAGCTGAGAAGGAACGCATTGCTCGCGAGAAGGCCGAGGCTGAGCGTATTGCAGCCGAGAAGAAGGCTGAGGAAGAACGCATAGCACGTGAGAAGGCTGAAGCTGAGCGCATCGCCGCTGAGAAGAAGGCCGAGGAGGAACGCAAGGCTGCTGCAGCAAGAAAACAGGCCGAGGAAGCTCACGAGACCGAGTTTACCGCCAATGCCGCTACCCGCACGAAACGCCCGTATTATCCGAAGAACGAATCGGAATCTCCGGAAAATGATTCCGAATTTGAATCCATTTTCGCCGCTAAGAAAGATAACAAGAAGCGCACTACCCTGTTCGCCGAGATGGAGAAAAACGAGGAGGCTGCCGCAAGCGCAAACACTGCTGCGGACAACGATGAGGGAGACGGACTTGATTTTACGCCAAAGCGTCCGCTCACCGCTTACCAGTTTGAAAAGAAGCGTCAGGAGGATCTTGACACCTACGCAAGGGAACACGAGAATACCGAGACTCCCGCAACCTCAGGTCGCGCTTCCGTGATCGAGGAAGACGGAAAGGTCAACATCTCCTTCTCCGACTACGAACAGACATACGAAGTTCCGAATTACGAGGATTCCGATCCCACTCCGGTGTATTCCGATCCGAACACGAAGATTGACTGGGGTGCAGGCGCGGATGATTCCGCTGTAGATTGGCAGAACCGCTCTTCTGCCGAGGCTGAACCGATCTTTGTCGAGACCGAGCGCGTGAACAACGATGACATCGATGACGATAAGATCATCGACGAGGCAGATATCCGTTCCTTCAGCCGTGCAGCAGCTGAGGAAGCCGAATCCGCATATGAGTCTCCGGTCAACTCCGCACAGGATCCGACCGATTATGAGAACAGTTCTGAGGCAGACGCCGAGGGAAGCGAGGACGCATTTTCCGATTTCCTCAACAATTTCAAGCGCGCAAGCCTTTCCAAGAGCATGAAGAAGACCTCCGATACCGGAGAACGCAGCGGCAAGGGCACCTACGCTTCGTCCCGTCCCACTCCGGTGGCTGTGCCTGAGCAGGTCAAGCCGGCAACCAAGAAGCCGGTAGTCAGCGAGACATCCGAGGCTGCCAAGGCCTCCAAGCCGGTGCGCACCGCAGCCGAGGATATCGTAGCCGCAAGCGCATCCAAGGTTGAAACTGTTGTCGAGGATATCATACCCGACGCAAAATACCGCAAGCAGGATGACACGGATTACGAGTCCGTACCGTCCCGTCCTACCGATATTCAGGATACGAAGATCAAGGTTTCCTTCGACAACGATATTATTGAGGAGGTTATCTCCTCCTCCACTGAGGAAGCACGTCCGAACATCGACCAGAGTTCCTCGTTCGCGAACCCTGAGAAGCCTGTTGACGCTGCATTTTCCAGCAAGAAGCCGACGCCTCGCAAGTTCGAGACACCGGATGAGCTGGACGACGGCACCTACAAGGGCTTTGTACCGGACTACTCTCCTACCAACCCGGACAACGAGTCCAATGAGCCCGAGGAAGTTTCCGAGTACGATGAGTTCAAGAAGAAGGTTCACGCCCGCAAGGAAGAGAATCAGGCTATCAACGCACAGATCAAGGCGGAAGCTACCCGCCAGGCAAACCTTGTTAAGGACTTCGGCAAGAAGGGCAAGATTGTGTTCGAGGATACGGACGACCTTGACAACTACGCAGGCTTCGTTCCCGATTACACTCCGAACACGAGCAACGAGGAAGAATTCGACTTCTACAAGCCTCATCAGGTATCCAGCTATGCCAAGTATAAGAAAGGCAGCAAGCCCGGTGTCGCCGAGGGTGCTACGGGCAGAACGACCGGATTTATGCGCCTGACAACCGATGACGAGGTTGAAACGCTCTTCGTCACCCATGTTCCGAGCACAGCTAAGAAGGTGCTGAAGCCTCAGGAGATCAAGAACGCGAACTTCCTCATCAACATGAGCGGAAAGCGTCTCTCCAAGCTTTTCAACAGCTGGATGATGCTGAATGTCACGACACAGACGGTTCGCGCTTTCGAGAAGGATGACGCTGAGGATGCCGAGAACTACGAGTTGAAGATCAACGGCATCAAGAAGCTGCTCACGGACAATTTCGGAGAGATCAACGAGATCTTCCTCGACAGTCTGGTTCAGAGATACTACAGCAAATTCCTTGACGAGTAATCACCAAGACAAACATCAAAAAGAAGGATCCGATCGGGTCCTTCTTTTTTTGTTATACCTTGATAGATTAGATTGTTGTACCGCTTACGAACAAGCACCATTCGCCGGCACACTGCCTGTGTCAGAACCGGTGTCCGCCGCCGTGGCTGCTGTGTCCGCCGCCACCGCTCTTTCCACTGCCGCCACCTCCGCCGCTTGTGAGGATGATCAGCAGGATACGGAGTATAGTGATCGCTATATTGGCCTTGTCGACGGCCGCTGTCTGGAACTTGCGCGACTCCACATTGACTCGCTCGTTCGTGATC